>JBKPCZ010000071.1:0-3348 GCA_046727665.1 Chloroflexota bacterium | reverse complement strand
GCCGCCGCCCGGCGCTGGTGGGCGCAGCAGCACGGAGTCGACATCGACGCCCGCGGGTTCGCGGGTCTGCCGCCGGTCCCCGTCCTCTCGAGCGGCTACATCCATCCGAGCGCGACGAAAGCGCTCGCGATGCTCGGCATCGGCCGCGACACCGTCCGGCGCTTCGCGCGCGACGACGTCGGCCGCCTCGATGCTGAAGCGCTCGAGGATGCACTGCGCGCGCTGCGCGGAGCGCCGGCGATCGTCGTGGGCAACGCCGGCGAGGTGAACGCCGGCGACTTCGATCCGATCGATCGTCTCGCCGATCTCGCGGAGCGCTACGCCAGCTGGTTGCACGTGGACGGCGCCTTCGGTCTCTTCGCGCGTGTCACGCCACGCGCGGCGCACCTCGCCGCCGGCGTCGAGCGAGCGCACTCGGTGATCTCCGACGGGCACAAGTGGCTCAACGTCCCGCACGACGCCGGCTTCGCCTTCGTTCGGGACGCGTCGCTGCTCGACGCGGCATTCGCGATCGGCGCGCCGTACCTGCCGAAGCCCGGCGCGCACCCCATGTTCGGAGGCCGCGGACCGGAGGCATCGCGCCGCGCGCGCGGGATCGCGATCTGGGCGACGCTTCGCGCCTACGGCCGGGCAGGCCACCGCGCGATGGTCGAGCGTCATCTTGATCTCGCCCAGCATCTTGCGCGTGCGGTCGACGCCGCGCCGGAGCTCGAGCGCCTGGCCGAGGTCCCGCTCAACATCGTCTGCTTCCGGTACCGGCCTGGCGATCTTTCCGATGACGCGCTCGACACGCTGAACGCGAAGCTCGGCGCGGACGTGCTGGCCGACGGCCGCGTGTACGTCGGGACGACGCGCTACCGCGGACGCGTCGCGTTCCGGCCGGCGATCGTGAACTGGCGCACCACCGAGGCGGACATCGATCTCCTGGTGGAAGTGGTACGCGAGCTCGGCGCGCGGCTCAGCGTGGCGGTGGCGTAGTCCACTTCAGAGCGTGGGCTGCGCTCCGGCGCACGTTGCCTCCTCGTGCGGCAGCAGCGGGCTCATCTGGATCACGACCGCGCCGCTCGCTGCCTTCCACGCGAGCGTCGCGTTGACCGTGCGGAGTGACGGCGTGTAGGAACTGACCGCGCGGCCGCGCGCCAGCGAATCGCCGAGCGTGCGGGCGTCATCGAGACCCAGGATGGCGCAGCGCCACGGTTGAGCCGCGCCAGGGACGAGCTCCCCGAACGCGTCCGGGCCAGGGGTGAACGGCCATGCGCTCTCGACGTCAGCCGTCCCCGGCGCGCTCGGGACGTTCGCCTGCGGCAGGACGAACACGCGGTGGAGCGTGGCTTCGTAGCGTCGGGGTGTCGAGTCAGCCCACGACGTCGTCGGTACCCAGGACAGATCCTCGTAACTGCGGGCGAGCGCGCTGAGCGTGTCGCGGACCGGCGACGCCTGATAGAGGTTGTCGTCGGGCTGACCGGTCGGGATGGTCGCGACGTGGACCTCGCGCGTGCCGTTGGCCACGATGAAGACGATCGACGTGACGCCGTGGGCCGGCGGCGTCGAACCCGGCAGCGGCTCGCGCGGATAGGTCGCGTCCTTCTCGAAGTAGCCGGTCTGGATCGCCTGAAGGAGCAGCGACGCGGCCCCGCTCGGCGTGAGGCGGCGCTCGGTCAGCTCGCCGCTGAGCTCCTCGGTGATCACGCGGCCGTCGGCGACGAGGAGCAACCGGAGCGCCGGCCGGCCGACGTCGCCACCGCGCTCGTAGCTCAGAAGGCGCGATGGCGGCGTCGCGCTCGCGAGCGGCCGCAGTGTCGGTTTCGGCGTCGGGCTCGGCGAGGGCGTGGCAGAGCCGACGGTCGTCGTGGGCGTGCTCGTGGGCGTCGGAGACGCAAAGGTGATCGACCGTGGCTCGCACGCGAGGAGCATGACGGCGAGACACAGCAGCAGTCGCGTCATCGCACGCGCAGCTCCTCGATCTTGACCGGTGCGCCCTTCGCGTAGGTCACGCGCACGCCCTCACCGTAGCCGAACGACGCTCCGTCGAGCCTTGTGCCGAGCTTGGCGGAGATCACGATCGCGGGCAGATCGACGATGCCCCCGTGCGAGACCGCCAGCACGCGGTCGCGATCGCCGACGCGACCGGCGATGCGGGCCCACGTCGGGAGCTGCTCCTCCGCGAAGCGCTTCGCGCTCTCGTCGTCGCGCATGAGACGCGCCCAGTCGGCGAGCGTCTTCATCTCGCCGAACATCCGCGCCGCCGCGCCGCCGAGGTCGGGCAGCAGGCCGGGATCCGCGCCGTCGAGACGGCCGGCGATGCGCTCGGCGGTCTCCTTCGCGCGCGGCAGCGGGCTGGCGACCACCAGCGCGTACTTCGGCGCCTCCTTCGCGAGCCGCGCGCACATCGCGCGGCCGGCGGCGGAGAGCGCGCTCTCGTTGTCGGCGAGGTTCACGCGCTCGGCATGGCGGCGGATATCTAGGATGCTCACCGCACTAGTCTGGCAAGACCGAGGAGGGGCGATGAAGACGATCCGGCAGACGGCGACGATCCGTGGGGCGACGCCGCACGACATCTATGAGGCGATCATGGACTCGAAGCGGCACACGAAGCTGTCGCAGCAGCCGACGACCGTGAGCCGCAAGGTCGGCGGCGCGTTCAAAGTCGGCCACGACCTCGAGGGCAAGCACCTGTCTCTCACGAAGGACAAGAAGATCGTGCAGACCTGGCGTGCGAACAACTGGCCGAAGGATGTCTACTCGAAGGCGACGTTCGCGCTTGCTCGCACGCCCGGTGGAACTCGCATCAGCTTCACGCAGAGCGGTGTGCCCGACGAGTTCTACGGCGAGATCAGCACGGGCTGGCGTCAGTATTACTGGGGACCACTCCGCGCGCAGTTCGCCGCGAAGAAAGCGACGGCGCGCTGAGGCGACTTAGAGACCGCCTATTTGGTCAAGGACTTGCTACGCTTCGGCCCAATGCGCGTCCTGATCACCGGTATCACTGGCTTCGCCGGCAGCCACCTCGCGGAGTACATCCTCGCCAACCATCCCGACGTCTCGATCTACGCGACGTATCGGTGGCGCTCGCGTACCGAGAATCTCGAGCTCCTCACCGCCCAGAACAAGGTCGAGATGATCGAGGGCCGATATCCCACGGGCGCGACGCTTCGCGACGACGACCGCCGCGGACGCGTGACGCTTCTGCACTGCGAGCTCACCGACGCCGGCGCGGTCGAGAAGCTCATCGCCTCGGTCCAGCCGCAGCGCGTCTTCCACCTCGCCGCGCAGTCATACGTGCAGTCGTCGTTCGACGAGCCGTCCGCGACGCTGCGCATCAACATCGAATCGCAGCTGAATCTCCTG
>JBKPCZ010000070.1:0-12632 GCA_046727665.1 Chloroflexota bacterium | reverse complement strand
TATTCCGGATCGAGGACAGCGCGCAGTCCTGCCCCTGATCGCACGCGGGCGTCAAGGCCGCTGAAGAGGAGACTCGCAGTGCTGCGCTCTCGGTGCCCGGTCGCGAGCCGGGCACCGGGGGCGACTCCCAGAGGTCGCTCCGTCTAGGGCTCCGCCGCGTCCATCGACCTCAAGGCCCGATCGTCTATCGCGGGTCAGGGCGAAGGCCCGCCTCCGGATCCGCGTCTTTCCTTAGTGGCTCTCCGGCCGCCAAACCTCGAATCGCTTCTCGGCCATTCGAATGCCCTCGCCGACGATCAGGCCGACGACTCCGAACAGGATGATCCCGAGCATCACGCGCGCGGTGTCGAGGAATGTTCCATACAGGCTGATGTAGAACCCGAGGCCTTCGCGCGCTGAGATGATCTCGGCGCTCACGACGCCCACGAGGGCGCGACCCGCACCGATGCGGATGCCGCTCAGGATGAACGGCACGGCGCTCGGGAGCGCCACGGTCCGGAACGCGAGCCAGCGCGAGCCGCCGAAGCTCCGCGTGATCTCCAGGTGCCGGCGCGCGATCGACTGCACGCCGGTGAAGGTGGTGACGACGATGGCGAAGAAGGCGGAGAGGAAGACCACGATCGCCTTCGCCTCGAGGCCGATGCCCGCGATGAGGATGATCAGCGGGATGAGCGCGACGTTGGGCGTCGCGTTCAGGCCGGCGAGGAGCGCGCTGAAGAAGTAGTCGACGCGCCGGAACCAGCCGATCGCGAGCCCGAGCGGGATCCCGATCGCCAGCGCCACGGCGAAGCCGAGCGCGAACTCCGTGAGGCTGGTGCCGATGTGTGGCCAGATCGCGCCGGACCCGAAGTCGCGCACGGCCGCGGTCCAGATGCGCGTCGGGGTGCTGAGCAGGGAGCGCCCGAGTATGCCGGCATTCACCGCCGCTTCCCACGCGGTCACGACGACGATGAACCCGATCACGCCGAGGATCACGCGCTCGCTCGTGCTGCGCGGCCGCAGCAGCGTAGCGATCACTCCTCCGCCGCCTTCTGCACGTGCGCTCCGATGAGCGACCAGATCTGCTCCTCGTAGCGCGCGAACTCCGGCGTGCGCTTCACCTCGAGCACGCGCGGCCGCGGCAGCTCGATCTTGATGTCGGCGATGACGCGCCCGGGTCGCGCCGTCATGACGATCACGCGGTCGGAGAGGTACACCGCCTCGTCTATCTGGTGCGTGACGAAGACGACGGTCTTCTTCGCCGCGTTCCAGATGCGCAGCAGCTCCGCTTGCATGACCTCGCGCGTCTGCGCGTCCAGCGCCGCGAACGGCTCGTCCATGAGGAGGATCGCGGAGTCGACGGCGAGCGCCCGCGCGAGGTTGGTGCGCTGCTGCATGCCGCCGGACAGCTGATACGGGTACTTATCGCCGAAGCCGCGCAGCCCGACGAGCTCGATGAAGGGCTCGGCGCGCCGTCGCGCCTCGCTCCGCGACATCCCGGCGCAGACGAGCCCGTAGGCCACGTTGTCCACGACCGAGTACCACGGGAAGAGCGCCGCGTCCTGGAAGACCATCGCGTCCTCGCGCGCCTTGCCCGCGCTCCGCAGCTTGATCTCGCCGGCCGTCGCGAGCAGGAGCCCGTTCACGATCTTCAGAAAGGTCGACTTCCCACAACCGCTTGGACCGAGGATGCTGACGAACGAGCCGTCTTCGATGTCGAGGTCCATCTTCTCGATCGCGAGGAGCGACTTTCCGGTCTGCCGGTCGCGGTACTCCATCTGCACGCCCCGCGCGCTGAGCGCGAGCTGCCCCGCGCCCATCAGTTCGTCTCCTCGAGATCGAGGCTCGGCCGCCAGCGCTGGAAATGGCGCTCGAGCATGCCGACCGCCTCGTACAGCACGATGCCCACGAGCGTGAAGAGGAGGACGCCGAACAGCATCCGGTCGCTCTGCAGCGCGGCCTCGGCCTTGAGGATCATCACGCCGAGACCCTGGGTCTGCGCGTAGAACTCCGCGATGATCACGCCGGCGAGCACGCGCCCGACGGCGATGCGCAGCCCGCTGACGATGAACGGCAGCGTCCCCGGCAGCACGATCGAGGTGAAGATCAGGCGCTCCTTCGCACGGAAGCTGCGCGCGACGTCGACGAGCTGGCGCTCGACGGTCCGGACGCCTTCGACGGTGGGCAGGATGATCGAGAAGAATCCGCCGAGGAACACGATGATCGTCTTCATCTCGAACCCAAGGCCGGCCCACAGCACCACGAGCGGCACGAGCGCTGCGCGCGGCAGCGCGTTGGTGAAGTTCAGCCAGGGATCGGCCGCCAGCGAGAGGCGCCGGTACCAACCGATCGCGATCCCGAGCGGCACCGCGGTCACGACCGAGAGCAGCGTGCCGAGCCCGAGCTCCAGGGCGCTGACCTTCATGTCGTTCCAGAACCGCGGCAGCTGTACCTCCTCGATCCCCGCCGCCAGGATCTCGGTCGGCGAGCTGAAGAAGAACTTGCGGATGACGCCCAGATCCGAGCCGATCTGCCACAGGGCGAAGAACGTGATGACCCCGAGCGCGCTGAGCACGCTGCGCTCGTTGCGGCGGTACCAGCGCTGGATCGGGTGACGGCGCCGCCGCACGCGCGGGCGGATGACGCGGAACGCGATCGCGTCGCTCATCGTGACTTCGCCTCGAACGTCTCCTGCACCTTCTCGTAGCCCTTCCAGAGGCTCTCGTAGAAGAAGCGGATGCCGAACTCGATCCGCAACGTGCGCGTGCGCGCATCCGAGTCGTTGAAGTGCTCGTGCGACGTCATCCGCGGGGGGACGTGTACCGCGTCGCTGGCTTCCCAGTCGTACCGGCGGCCGTCGATCATCGAGTGGCCGCGCCCCTCGAGGACGTAGAGCATCGCCTCGGTGTGGGTGTGCCGGTGGCTGCCGGTGTGCGGCGCCTCCTCGAAGATGTTCGTGATCGCCACCGCCTTGGCGCGGAAGCCGTTCGTCTCGTCGGACGGGCTCTCGCTCCCGCCCATCAGGATCCAGATGCCCGCGTGACGGTGGGCTCCTTTTCCGGGCCGCTCGTGCGCGTGGCCGGCGAGGCGCCGAGCGCGCTCGTCGATCGCGTCCTCGATGTGCAGCGCGATCCGACGTCCGTCGACCGCGAACTGCGACAACTCCGCCGCATGGCGCGCCGTAAGCTCGCCGCGATCGGGACCCTTCTCCTCGAGCTGCTCGAGGCGGCCGATGCGCGTCGCGAGATCGAGATCGATGGTGTGCGCGGACAGGTACACCGCGCCGTCGGGACCGGTGTTCACGTGCTGGTGCGGCGCGCGATAGGGCACGTGCAGCGTCGTCCCGGTCTTCCAGTCGTAACGCGCGCCGTCGATGACGCTGAAGCCGGTCCCGGCGAGGATATGGATCGCCTCCTCGCCGTGCACGTGCGCACCGGTGCGCCAGCCGGCGGGGATCTCGGCGATGACGAGCGCGGTGCCCTGCGTCGGAAAGCCGGTCGCCTCGCCGATGAGCATCGCGGTACGGGCGTCCTGGGGCGTCTCGACCCACTCAAGCTCGCGACCGCGCGCGACGACCGGTCCGTTCCCGACCGCGGCCTCGATCCGCGCGCTCTCGCGCAGCCAGGCGTCGTAGAAGTTCCCCACCCGCCCGATGGTATGGCGCGTCGTGATCCAGTCGCCCGCGGCGACGGCCGCGCCTAGGTCACCTGCCCGCCGTCACGGCCGCGCGGTCCGCCGCCGCCCACTCCGGAGCGTCCTCGAGGTATACGACGCTGTCGTAGCCCAGGAGCTTGAAGACGCGGTTCTGCGCGGACAGCACGATGAGCGGCTCGCGACCGGTGTTGAATTGCTGGTGGATCGTGTTCTGCGGGATGTAGAGCAGGTCGCCGGACGCGAACTCCCAGCGCGAAGGCTCCTTCGCTACGCGCGCGTAGTAGCGATCGTCGATCTCTGCCTCGACGTCCCACTGCAGGCTGTAGCCGCTGCCCGAGATCACGTACATCGCCTCGTCGGCCATGTGCCAGTGCTTCGCGGAACGGCCGCCCGCCGGGATCTCCTGCTGATAGAGGTCGAGGCTGTGCGTGCGCGCGTCGGTGCGGTCCTGGTCCAGGATCCGGCGGACGCGGCCGTCGCGCGTCGTCTCCCAGCGCGTGTCCGCGGGCTTGATGACCTTCTTTTTCGATTCCCAGCCGGGCGTCCAGAGCTGCGACCAGTCCTGACGCGGTCCGAACTTCGACTCGTCGGCGAGCGGCCCCGAGCGTCCCTGCTGCAGGAGGCCGAGGACCATCCACGTCGTCTTCGCCTTCATCACCAGCGCGAGGGCGCGATCGGTGATCGAGCGGTTGTGGTGCTTGTGCTTGCTGTCGGTGTGGACGATCACGAGGTCGTCCTTCTCCCAGTCGTAACGCTTGCCGTCGTGGATCTCGTAGCCCTGTCCCTCGAGGATGTAGAAGTGCGCCTCGTTCTGATGGCCGTGACCGTGATTCGTCCCCCCGGGCTTCAGCTCGACGAAGTGAACCTGGAGCGTCTGCGTGAGGAAGGGCTCGTCGCCGGGGCCGAGCATCCACCACGTGCGCGACTGTCCCTCGTCGGAGTCGCCGGAGTGACCGACCCGCGCGTCGTCGGTGACGGTCCCGGCGCGGCGGACGCGCGGCACGCTGCGCTGCTGCTCTCGGAAGTGGCCGAGACCGTACGTCTCGGAACCCATGCCGCGCAGGAACGTGCGCTGGTCCTCGCTCACGTCGATCTCCTCTCGATGTGATGCGCTAGGCCGGAGGTCCAATGGTATGACGTTTCGTCAGACCAGCGGCCGCGCGCGTCGTCGGGCTCGAGAGCGCGACGGCGAGCCAGGCGAGCAGGCTCAGCGCGGCGATGATCTGGAACATCGGCCCGATGCCGAAAGCGCTCGCGATGACTCCGCCGAGCGCCGGCCCGACGATCGTGCCGATGTCGAGACCGGAGTTGTAGATACCGGAGGCGAGCCCGACATCTCGTCCTTCGTTGCGCAGCTCGGCGATCGTCGCGGCACTGGTCGCGCGCAGAACACCACGCGCGAGACCGGAGACGACGAAGATCGGCACGAGGACAGCGAGCGAGCTCGACAGCGGTAGTGCGGCGGCCGCCGCGGCCGCGGCGACGACGGCGACGAGCGTGACCCGGTGATAGTCGACCGCGCGAAGCAACACCATCCCGGTCGAGCGAATGAAGATCGCCGAGCCGCTCTTGATCGCGCGGAGCACTCCCACGGTCGCGAGTGAGATCCCGACGGTCGGAGCGAACACCGGGAAGAACGTGTCCACGCTGTCCATCAGGACGTTGAGGTACAGGACGACGACGAACGCGAGCCACACGCGGCTGTCCAGACGCAGGCCTGCCGCGAGCAGTCCGCGAAGACCGCGTCCGCGGTCGGCGGGGAACGGTGCCGCCGCGATGGGCGGCAGCGCCAAAGCGGCGACGGCCGCGATCACGGGCAGCAGCCCGATGAGACCGAGCGTGGCGGGGATGCCGATCGTGTCGGCGAGCGCGCCGCCGACGAGTGAGCCCGTCGCGTAGCCCGTCGAGTTCGCCGCCGTGTACCAGGCCATCGACACGCCCGCGCCGCGGCCGCCGCTGACGTCGATCGCGAGCGCGAGGCCGAGCGTCCCGATGCTGCCGAAGGCGAAGCCGTGCAGCACGCTCAGGACGGCGATGAGCAGCGGCTGCCCCGCGGCGAAACCGAATCCGCTCGTGGAGATCGCGAAGGCGACGAGCGCGACGGCGAACTGCCGCCGAACGCGGTCGGTGTGGTACGCCGCGCCGACCGGGAGACGCGAGACGAGCTGGAGCACGGCGATGAGCGCGGTCAGGAATCCGATCAGCGAGAGGGTGTAGCCGTAGCCGGCGAGATACGGTGGGTACACGATCTCGACCGTCCCCTTCGTCGTCGTGACCGCGGCCGTGATGGCGAGCACGGCGATGAACGGCCGAGCGATGGTGAGCACGCTCGCGCATTATGTGTGCGTGAAGACCGAGACCGTCCAGTTCTACAGCGAGGGCGCGCGTCTTCGCGGCTTCGTGCATCGACCCGACGCGGCGGACGATCGGCTTCCGTTCATCGTGCAGGGCCCGGGCTGGCTTGGCCTCGCGGACGCGAAGCTCTACGCGCCGTACCACCAGGCTTTCACCGATGCGGGCTTCGCCGTGCTCATCTTCGATTACCGCGGCTTCGGCGAGAGCGAGGGGGACCGCGGATCCATCTCCCCCATGTGGCAGCTCGAGGACTGGCGCAATGCGATCGCCTACATGCGCTCGCGTTCGGACATCGATGAGGAGCGCGGCGCGATCTTCGGCAGCGGCGGCACCGGAGGGGGCAATGCCGTGCTGGTCGCGGCGGCCGAGCCCGGCGTACGCGCAACGATCAGCCAGGTCCCGGTGGCCGACGGGCGTGACTGGCTGCGCCGCATGCGCAGCAACGAGGCGGAGTGGAACGAGTTCCTGGCGCGTGTCGAGGCCGATCGGCGCCAGCGCGCGGCCACGGGCACCGGGGTCCTGGTCCATCCGCGCGACGAGATCATGATCCAGACGGCCGAGCGCCGCGCCAGCACCGTGAAGGCGGACGTCGATTCACGCATCCCGACGGCCGTGCCGCTGAGCTGCGCGGGCGCGATCCTCGACTATCGGCCCATCGACGTCGCCGGCCGCGTGCGCGGCCTGTTGATCGTCGCCGTCGAAGACGACCTGGTCACGCCGACTGATCACGCGAGCGCGCTGTTCGCGAAGAGCGGCATCCCCAAGAAGCTCGTGATGCAGCGCGGGACGACGCACTACGCCGCGTACAAGCAGTACGCGGGCGAGGTGATCCCGATGATGATCGAGTGGGTGCGCACACTCGTGCTCGAGAACACGACGCCCGCGCGCGACGCCGAGGAGGTCATCGTCGGCGCCGCGGCGGCCGAGACGGCGCCGGCATGACGCTCGACGTGGTGATCCGCGGCGCGAAGACCGTCTTCGAGGACGGCATCCGCGATGCCGACATCGGCGTCGAGGGCGGTCGCATCGCGGCCGTGACGGAGGCCGGTAAGGCGCCGAAAGGCAAACGCGAGATCAAGGCAGACGGCCTCGTCGCGCTCCCCGGTCTCATCGATATGCACTCGCACCATCGCGAGCCGGGCTTCAGTCACAAGGAGGACCTCGCCGCGATCGGCCGGCAGTGCGCCGCCGGCGGCGTGACCGTCTCGGTCGCGATGCCGAACGTGAACCCGCCGCCGACGACCGCGGCGAACCTCGACGAGATGCTCGCGCTCTACCGCGAGCGCGCGATGGTCGACTACAACGTCAACGCCTCCGGCGTGCAGCTCGAGGAGATCCCGAAGCTCGCGGAGCGCGGCATCCTCGCCTTCAAGATCTTCATGGTCGTCGATACGGGCCGCTCGTACCCGCACATGCCGGGCATCGGCCTGCACAAGCACGGCGAGCTGTACGAACGCATGAAAGCGATCAAGGCGACTGGTCTTCCGCTCATGGTGCATCCGCACGATCAGGCGCTCATGGACGCGATCGAGCACGAGTACTGGGATGGCGGTGAGCGCGACTTCCGCGCGTACGCGAAGGCCTACGCGCACGACGACGGCGTGATCTGGGATACCGCGGTCGGCGTGCTGCTGCGGCTGCAGGAAGCGACCGGCGTTCGGCTGCATCTCCTGCACACCCAGACGAAGCGCGTCGTCGAGATGCTGCGCGCCGCGAAGGCCGCGGGCCGGCCGGTCTCGGCCGAGGTGAATCCGTGGTGCTTCTGGCTGGGCAACGACTGGTCCACCATCGAGCGCCTCGGCTCGTACGCGCTCTCGTACTACGTCGCGCCACACCACTCCGAGGCGGTATACGCGGGCTTTCGCGACGGGACCGTGGACATCATGGCGACCGATCACGCGCCGCACCTGCGCGAGGAGAAGGAGCCGGGCTGGAAGGACGGCTGGAAGGCGCATACCGGAACGCCGTCCGAGCAGTTCTACCTTTCGCTGCTCCTCACCGACGTGAACGACGTCAAGCTCACGCTGGAGCGCGTCGCCGACGCGACCGCGACGCGGCCAGCGAAGCTGTTCGGCCTGTATCCGCGCAAGGGCACGCTCCGCGTCGGCGCAGACGCCGATATCGTGCTCGTCGATCTCGCGCAGCAGCGGACCATCCGCGACGAGGACGTGCTGAGCAAGTGCGGCTGGACGCCGTACGCGGGCCGTGGCGTCCGCGGCGTACCGCGCTACACGTTCCTGCGCGGCGAGGCGATCCTGGACGACGAAGAGATCGCGGTGCGCGACGGCTTCGGCCAGCAGGCGCTGCGGGCCGCGGACCGCGCGGCGGTCAGCGCCTAGGAGCGCACGCCCCCGCGCGGCTTCTGCTCGCCGGCGCGGATGGCGACGGCGAGGTGGTTCTCCCCCGGCGGGATCGGGCAGTTGTAGTACTGCGAGTAGGCGCACGCCGGGTTATAGGCGCGGTTGAAGTCGAGGACATACCGGCCGTCCGATGTCGCGGCCAGCTCGACATAGCGCATGCGGTACGACTCGTGGCCGCTCGTGGCGTCCGTGAAGTAGACATCGAGCGCGTCGGCCGAGACGCCGGGCTCGTTGAGGCGCAGCGCCATGACGCGGCACGGAATGCCCGCGACGTCGAAGTGCAGCCACCCCGCGCGCGTCGCCTCGCGGTCACGCTCGCGCGTCGACCCGATCCTGACGTCCGCCGCATCTCGCTCGAGTGCCGTCACGAAGCGATACGCCGGGTCGTAGGGGAACCATGCCGGGACGATGTCGGCGCGCGGTGCGTCCGCGTCGAGGACGACGACCGCCGGCATGTTCTGGTGCGACAGGCGCAGGCGATACCGGCCCGCTTCGACCTCTCGCGGCCCGCTTGGCTCGCCATCGACGCGGAAGCCGTCGCGCAGCGCTTCGATGACGTGCCCGTGCAGCCGCAGCGTCTCCCCCACCGGCAGCTCGTGCCGCGCCACCGCCGCGAGGTAGGACGAGGGTCCATGCAGCCACTGCTGGAAATCGTCGCGAGTCTTCTGCACGACGCGCGCGTGCTCGTCGTTCAGGATCGCGGCTCCGGCCCGGTCCAGCGCCGGAAGAGCGAGTGCGGGATCTCCAGCTGATCGAGCGCCTTCCCAACGCTGTGGTCGACGAGGTCCATGAGCGTGGTCGGCCGCTGATAGAACCCCGGCACAGGCGGGAGGATCACCGCGCCGGCGAGCGCGAGCTCGTGCATGAGGCGGAGATGGTTCGCGTTGAGCGGCGTCTCGCGCACCATGAGCACCAGCTTGCGGCGCTCCTTCAGGTGGACGTCCGCGGCGCGCACGATGAGGTTGTCGTCGAGGGCGTTCGCGATCGCGGCCATCGTGCGCATGCTGCAGGGAGCGACGAGCATGCCCGCCGTGAGAAAGGTGCCGCTGGCCAGCGAGGCGGCCAGGTCCTTCTCGTCATGCACGACATCGGCGAGGCCGACGACATCCTCGTAGGCGCGATCGGTCTCATACGCGATCGTCGCCTTCGCGCCCGACGAAACGATCACATGAAGCTCGACCGAGCGGTCCTGGCGGATGACCTCGAGCGCGCGGATGCCGTAAATGGCGCCCGAAGCGCCCGACAGCCCCACGACGATGCGGCGCGGCTCGCTCACCCCGTTTGGCGACGCGCGCGCACGAGGCGCGGGATACGAGCCGGTGCGGACCGCTGGGCGTCGGGGCGTTCGGCGAGGCGGCGCCGCAGCCGCTTCTCGAAGTCGGAGAGGTGCAGGAGCATCACCTCGCGCGCGCCCTCGGGATCGTGCCGGCGCACCGCCTCGACGAGCTCCTCGTGCGCCTTCTGCGTCGCGCGGCCGGACTTCTCGTCGCGCAGGTCGCGGATGCTCGGCACGAGCAGCTCGCGGTACGCCTCCACCGTCGCGTAGAGGACCTCGTTCCCGGCGGCGCGCGCGAGCTCGACGTGGAAGTCCATGCTCGCGTCGGCGTGCGTGATCGGCTCGCGAAGCAGCGGCCGCGCGCGATCGACGTTCTGCTGCAGCCGGCTCACCGCGGCCGCGTCGGCGCGCTGCGCGGCGAGCTCCGCGGTTGCGGCCTCGACGATCTTGCGCGCCTCGGCGAGCTCGGAGAGCGTCATGCGCCTGAGCTTGATGAGCGTGGAGATGGACTCGGCCACGCGGTCGGTGTTGGCCTCTTCGACGAACGCGCCGCCCATCGCGCCGACCTTCACGCGGATGAGGCCGCGCGCCTCGAGCACACGCACGGCGTCACGCACGGTGATGCGCGATACGCCGAACTGCTCCGCGAGCTCGCGCTCCGATTGCAGGCGGTCGCCCGGCGAGAGCTCGGTGGCGAAGATCGCGCGCTCGATCTGCGACACGATCTCGCCCGAGGCTCGCGACTGGCGCACCGGCGTGAACATCCGCGGCAATGGTATGACCAATCGCGATCGCGAGAGGGCGCGTCGGCTATTCGAGATCCGCCAGCCGGCCGGCGACCCGCGCGCGCTCGACCGCGTCGATCCAGGTCTTCACCGCGACCGAACGCTGGGCCAGCGCCGCACGCACGCGGGCGATCTCGTCCGCCGTGTACGCCCGCGGCTCGCCGAGGGCGCTCGCGAGCAGCAGCCGCTCGGCGCTCTCTTCGAGGAAGAGCGCGGCGGTGACGCAGTCGGGGACGTCCTCACCCAGCACGACGACGCCGTGGCCGCGGAGAAGCGCGGCGCGGGCGCCACCGAGGTCGCGCGCGACCGCGGCACCGAGCGCGTCGGTCTGCACGAGCTGCGGGTCGTCGAAGACCGGGATGGTGCCCCCGAAGAGCGCGCCGGCGTTCGACGCGACGACCAGCGGACGGCCGGCGACGCTGAACGCCGTGGCCGCGCGCGGATGGAAGTGCGCGACGCTCCCGGCGTCCGCGCGCGCGCGATAGACGGCGAGGTGGAGCGCCGTCTCCGAGGGCGGCTCGCGATCACCGAGCGGACGTCCGTCCGTCACGCGGACGACGGCGATCTGGTCGGGACGCGCGCTGACGCGGCTGGAGGCGCGGTCGTTGATGTAGACGGTGTCGCCGTCCCGCAGCGAGATGTGCCCGTGCATGTCGAAGAGGCCCGCATGGGCCAGCACGCGCGCGGCGGTGGCGATGAGCCTGCGCGGATCCTGATCGCCGCTCAGGTCGGATAGCCCTCCGGCGACTCCTCGCTCGTCCAGTGCCCGAGCCGCGCGTAGCGTCGCCGGTAGCGCAGCAGCGGGTCCCAGCGGCGGTCGTCGACGTGATGCGCGGTGATCTCGCCGACGAAGAGCAGGTGGTCGCCGGTGTCGATCGAGTGGGCGACACGGCACCACATGATCGCGACGCTGCCGGCGACCGCCGGTGCGTGCGATCCCTCCGGTGGCTCGGCCACCGGGATCTTCAGCGTCGCGAATTTGTCAGGCCCCGCGGCGTGCCGTCCCGCCGCGGCGGCTAGATCCTGCTGCGAGTCGTGGAGGAGCGAGACGCTGAACTCGCCGCTCTCGCGGATCAGGCGCGTGGTCCGCGAACCATGGTGCTCCGCGATCGCGATCATCGCCGGCGACAGCGACACGTACATCGTCGTTCCGGTCGCGCAGGAGCGCTCGCCGCCGTGGGCCGCGCCGATGATCGCGACCGGATGCGCGATGCGCGACAGCACGAGCCGCGCGAGGGCGTAGGTGTCGCTCTGCGGCTCGGCCGTCGTCCGGTCGCTCAACGCTGCGGCCGCCAGGCGTCGAAGTGCCGCTCGAGCTTCTGGAGCGCGTAGGTCAGGATCACTCCGGTGATGGCCAGGAAGAAGAGGCCGACGAACATCCGCGAGCTCTGGAACGTCTGACCGGCGATCCACATCATGCGGCCGATCCCGTGCGGCGCGCCGACGATCTCTCCGACCACGATCCCGATGAGCGCGTGACCGGTGGCGAGACGCAGGCCGGTCAGGATGAACGGCACGGATCCTGGAAGGGCGATCGTCCGGAACACGTCGAGCTGCGAGGCGCCGAAGGAGCGCGCGACGCGGAGCAGGTTCTCGTCGAGGCTCCGCACGCCCGCCATGGTGTTGATGAGGACGGCGAAGAAGGCGCCGAGGAAGACGATCCAGATCTTCGACTCGATCCCGATCCCGACCCAGATGATGATGAGCGGGAGGAGCACGATGCGCGGCGTGGCGTAGAAGAACGTGATGAACGGATCGAGCGCGTAGCGCGCACGCCGGTACCAGCCGAGCAGCAGGCCCAGGGCGATGCCGATCACCGCCGCAAGGCTGTAGCCGATGACGAACTCCTGGCCCGAGACGGCGAGGTCCTGGGCGAGCTCGCCTTCCGCGACGAGCTCCTGGAATGCGACGACGATGTCCGAGGGGCCTGGCAGGAACAGCTTCGACCAGATCCGCGCGTTGGCGACGAGCTGCCACGCGACGATGAACGCGGCGACGGTCACGGCGCCGATGAGAAGCTGCTCGTTGCGCTGGAACCATGCCTGTGGCGGGAGCGGTGTGGTGACCACGGCGGACGCCTGAGGAGCGCGCGCCGCCGCCGGGGTCTCCGCGGAGACGCGCCCGGCGGCGGGTCGCTCGACGCGCTCGGCCATCAGGCGATCGCGGCGAGCGGATCGCGCGCCGCCTCCTCGCGGATGCTCTCCCAGATGCGGGATTGGATCT
>JBKPCZ010000069.1:0-6636 GCA_046727665.1 Chloroflexota bacterium | reverse complement strand
CGCAGCTCCACGCGGTGACCGCGGGCGGCGAGCTCATCGAGCGTCGTCCATGCCTGGCCGCCCTGGCGCACGTACTGGCGCTCGTCCTCGCAGATCGGACAGCGCTCGGGCAGCGATGAGCTCGGCGCCTGCTGCACGCCGCAGGTGACACAGATGTACGCGGTGCTGCTCACGCGGCCCGGCGGAGCTCCTCTTCGAGCAAGCGCACGCGCTCTTCGCGCTCGGCGAGCTTGGCCTTCTCGTTCGCGACGACGTTGGCCGGGGCCTTCTCGGCGAAGCCCGGACGCGCGAGTAGCTCGCGCGAGCGGCGCAGCGTCTCCTTCGCCTCCGCGAGCTCCTTCTCGAGACGCGCGCGGTGCTCCGCCGGATCGCGCTCGACCGCGACGCGCACCTCGATCGCGCGCACCACGGCCGCGGGACCGCTGCCGGATCCGAACGAGACCTCGGTCTGCGCCAGATGCGAGATGAGATCGGCGAGGTCGTGGATCGCCGTCGTGTCGCCGCCGAGGGTCGTCTTCACGCGCTCGCCCGGCTTGGTGCCGGCCTCCTGGCGAAGATTCCGGATCGCCCGCACCAGGTCGAGCGCGATCTCCATCCGCTCCTCGAGCGCGACCGAGCGCGTGCCGGCCTTCGGCCACTTCGCGATGACGAGTGAGGGCGAGCGGTCGGTGTTCGGCAGGCGCTGCCACAGCTGCAGCGCGATGGTGTCGCTGATGAACGGCACGATGGGATGCGCCAGGCGCAGGACGCGGTCCAGCACATACGCGAGCGTGCGCGCCGTGCCGGGCGCGCGTTTCTCGTCGCGCAGTCCGGCCTTCGCCAGCTCGACATAGACGTCGGCGAACTCGGCCCAAACGAACTGCTGCAGCGCGGAGGCGTACTCGCCGAAGAGGTAGTGCTCGAGGAGGCGCGTGAGCTCGGCGACCGTCGCCTCGGTGCGCGACAGGATCCAGCGCTCGGCGTGTCCCAGCGACGGATCGGACGACCCTGCGCCGGCCTTCGGGGCGGGCGTGCGATCGGCGCGCCAGTCCCGAAGGGCCTCGGCGTTGGCGTCGACGTGGTGCAGCACGAAGCGGCCGATGTTCCAGAGCTTGTTCGCGAACTCCTTCGCGTTCTGCAGCTTCGCCTCGGAGAGCGTCTGGTCCGCGCCCGCAGCCACTCCGTTCACGAGCGCGAAGCGGAGCGCGTCGGCGCCGTACTGCTCGATGAACCCGAGCGGGCTGATCACGTTGCCGGTCGACTTGCTCATCTTCTCGCCGTCGACGAGGACGAGACCGTGGAGGTACACCGTGTGGAACGGGATGTCCCCCATGTTCTCGATGCCCATCATGATCATGCGGGCCACCCAGAAGAAGAGGATGTCGTAGCCCGTTTCGAGAACGCTGCCGGGGTAGTAGCGCGCCAGATCCGGCGTCCGATCGGGCCAGCCGAGGGTCGAGTGCGGCCACAGCGCGCTCGAGAACCACGTGTCGAGCACGTCGGGGTCCTGATAGACGTCGTCGCTGCGGCAACGCGTGCAGCGCGTGGGATCGGGCGCGCCCTCGTCGGGCACGATGATCTCGTCGCAGTCGCGGCAGTACCACACCGGGATGGAGTGGCCCCACCAGATCTGGCGCGAGACCGGCCAGTCGCGGATGTTCTCCATCCAGTTGAAGTAGACCTTCTCCTGATAGCGCGGATGGATCGTGATGCGGCCGTCGCGCACGGCCTCGATCGCCGGCGCGGCGAGCGGCGGCATCTTCACCCACCACTGCTTCATCACCAGCGGCTCGTCCACCGTCTTGCAGCGGTCGTGCACGCCGACGGCGTGCGTGAGCGGCTCCTCTCGCACGAGCAGGCCGCGCTCCTTCAGCATCTCGACCGCCATGCGACGGCCGACGTCGCGATCCGGGCCGGCGAGCGGTCCGGCGGCCGGGGTCATGTAGCCGCGCGTGTCGATGACGCTGATCACCGGCAGGCCGTGACGCTGTCCGATCTCGAAGTCCGTCGCGTCGTGCCCCGGCGTGATCTTCAGCGCCCCGGTCCCGAAGGCGGGATCGACGGCCTCGTCGGCGATGACGCTCACGCGGCGCTCGATCATCGGGACGAGCACCTCACGTCCGATGTACTTCTTCCAGCGCTCGTCCTCGGGATTCACCGCGACCGCGACGTCGGCCACGATCGTCTCGGGACGCGTGGTCGCGATGATCAGCGGCGGATCGCCGGGCCTGAGATCGGCCCAGGGATAGCGCACGTAGTACAGCGGATCGGTCCGTTCGACGTGCTCCGACTCGAGGTCGGAGTACGTCGTCTGGCAGCGCAGGCACCAGTGCACGATGCGATCGGCGCGGTACAGGTGGCCGCGCTTGTAGAGCCGGATGAAGTGCGTCCGGACCGCGCGCTGCTTCGACGGCTCCATCGTGAAGTTGCGCCGCGACCAGTCGAGCGAGCATCCGAGAAGGCGCAGCTGCTTCTCGATGCGCGGCCGGTAGTGGTCCATCCACTTCCACATCTCGGCGACGAACTTCTCGCGACCCAGGTCGTTGCGGCCGATCTCGTTCTTCGCGAGCTCGTCCTCGACCACCTTCTGGGCAATGATCCCGGCGTGGTCGGTGCCCGGCATGTAGAGCGTCGGCTCGCCGAGCATGCGGTGCCAGCGCGCCATCAGGTCCTCGTACCCGCCGAACCCGAGCGCGTGACCGAGGTGCAGGTCGCCGGTGACGTTCGGGAGCGGCAGCATCATCACGAACGGCGTGTTCGGATTGCTCTCGTCGGGCGTGAAGAATCCCGAGCGCTCCCACCAGTCGTAGAGGTCCTGCTCGACGGCGGACGGGCGGTAGTTCTTCTCGCCGAACGACACGACCGACTGCGGCGGATCCAGTCTTTCTTTCGTCATCGCCATCTCGGACCTCCTTCCATCTCTTCGCGAGCAAACAAAAAGCGCTGCTCGTCCGGGACGAACAGCGCCGTGGTACCACCCGATTTTCCGGCGAGCCACGAGATCGATTTGCTCGATCCGCGCTCGGCGGCTCGTTCGGCCGATAACGGGTGCCTCCGATCCGACTCGCGGGTGACTTCCCGTCCCCGTTCACCGCGGCGCGCTTCCAGCCGGTGACGCGCCTTCTCTCTCGGTACGTGGGTCGGTGTTCTTCCCGGTCGCTGCCGGCGTGCGGATAAGGATACCGCCTAGGTGCCACCGGCGATGCGGCTAGCTGATGTCCACCACGCAGAAGCGGTTGCCTTCCGGATCGGCGAGGATGACGTAGTCCGCGTCCGCCGGTCGCTTGTCCCAGTGGACCTCGGTCGCACCGAGGCCGAGTAGACGCCTGACCTCGCCCGCCTGATCTTCGGTGTACAGGTCGAGGTGGATGCGGGGAGGGATCTGCAGCGTCGAGCGAACGCGGTCGAGGGAGAGATTCGGCCCCTTGCCGTCTCGCGGACGCAACAGCACGAAGTCGTCGCTGTCGGAGTCCCGACGGACGTAGTCGAGTGCGGCCTCCCAGAACTCGGTCTGCCGCTGCAGATCGTCCACCCGCAGGACGATCGAGCCGACGCGGATCATCGGCGCGGACTCTAGGCCATCGAGGCGCGCGACCCCCCGGTCAGCTGCTTGTGGCGGTACATCGCGCGGTCGGCCGCATCCACCAGCGCGTCGACGGTGATCGGACGGTCCGACGCGTCCGCGACGCCCCACGCGATGGTTGGGAGCCGCTTGCCATCCGCGAGCGCGCCCTCGGCGATGTTGCGCGCGACGCGGCGCATGACGCGCTCGGCCGCGAGGAGCGGGGCACCTGGGAACAGGATGGCGAACTCATCGCCGCCGATGCGCGCGACGGTGTCCTGGTCGCGCACGCCCGCGGACAGCATCTCGCCGATGCGGATCAGCGCCTCGTCGCCCGCGCTGTGCCCGAACTCGTCGTTGAGCTGCTTCAGGCCGTTGACATCGAGCACGGCGACGGTGATGGACACGAGCGGGTCGCCGTCGAGCTCCGCGCGCAGTCGTGTGAAGAACGTGCGCCGGTTCGGAAGGCCCGTGAGCGGGTCGGTCTCGGCGGCGGTCTTGGCGGCCTGGTGCAGCTTCGCGACGCGCAGCGCAGCCGCGACCTGGTGCGACACGGCGGTGAGCAGCTCCTCATCCTCGCGCGCGAACGCCGCCGTCCGGGGACTCTCGATGCCCAGCACCCCGACGCGCTCGTCACCGAGCTGAAGCGGCACGCTGAGGACGGACCGGATGTTGGCCGGGCCATAGAAACGCGGGTCGGTCTTCGCGTCGGCGACGTTCTGCAGCTGACCATGCTCGATCACCCACCAGCTGATGCCGACGCCGCGCGCGAGGAGCTGACCGATGTACGGCTCCGAGGGACCCACCGCACCGCGCACGACGAGACTCTCGTGCTTGTCGTCGAGGGTCAGCAGGAAGCCGTTCTCGTAGCCCATCGACTCGCACACGATGCGCAGGAGGCGGCCGGCGAGCTCGTCGATGTCGAGGACCGCGCTGATCTCGGACGCGAGACGTTGCAGGATGGCGAGCTGACGTCCATGCGCGTGCGCCGATGCGGCGAATTGCTCGAGCACCCCACCGGGTCCCGGCACGTTCGCCATGTCCTCCTCTTCGATCGCGCCGACGCGACGGAGATACGCCGCGCCCTGCTGGCGGTCGCGATCGATGACGCGCAGGAACGCGTCAACCACGTCGGGATGGAACTGCGTGCCGCGGCAGCGCACGAGCTCGGCGCACGCGAACTCGACGCTCTGCGCCTGCTTGTACGCGCGCCGGCTCACGATGACCTCGAACGCATCCGCGGCGGCGACGACGTAGGCCTCGATCGGCACAGAGTCGCCCGCGAGCTTCTCGGGATAGCCCGCACCGTCGAAACGCTCGTGGTGCGATGTCACGATCGGCACGAGGTCGCGCAGCGGCTCGACCGCGGCGAGGATGGAGCCGCCGACCGCGGGATGCGTGCGCATGAGCACCCACTCGTCCTCCGTGAGCGGGCCGGGCTTGTTCAGGATCGCGTCGGGGACGCCGATCTTGCCGATGTCGTGCAGCAGCGCACCGAGCTGCACCCGACGGAGCTGGTCCGCGGACATCCGCATCTCGTCGCCGATCGTGCGCGCGAGCGCGGCAACTCGCGCCGAGTGGCTCCGCGTGTACGGATCGCGAGCGTCGACGGCGGCCGCGAGGGCCTTCACCGAGGCGAGGTACAGCTCGCGCATCTGCGCCAGGTGCTCGGCGTTCTCGAAGGCCGTGGCGACGAGATTTCCGAGCGACTGCAGCACGGCGATGTCCTCATCGTCGAAAGCGCCGGGCCGATAGGCCTGGCTCGAAAGCACGCCCACCAGACGTCCGCGGCTCTTGAGCGGGACATGCACCGCGGACGCGGACGGCCGGCCGGTCTCGCCGAAGGTCATCCCACGGCGCTGGATCGGATCGTCGGCGCCGCGCACGAGGTACGTCTCGCCGGTGATCACGACCTGGCTGGTTGGTCCGGTACCGAGCGGATAACGCTCCCCGGCCCAGATGTCTGAGCCCTCGGCCTGAAGGACGAAGTCGAACTCTTTCTTCTCGGCGTCGTAGCGCGCCACATAGAAGGAGTCGCGCGCGACGAGCAAGCCGGCGGCCTCGTACGCGAGCCGCGCGATACCGAACGGCTCGCGGACCGCCGCGAGCTGCCAGGCGAGGACGTTGAGCGCGGACAAGCGGCGGATGCGCTGCTCGCGCTCGGCGCGGACTCGCGCGGAGCGCAGGGCGGCCGCGGCGAGCTGCGCGAAGGCGAAGAGGCCTTGACGGTCGATCGCATCGAAGGTGCGGCCGGGGTCCGTCGTGGCGATCCCCACGCTGCCGGCGACCTCGCCGCCGAGCATCACCGGCGCGGCCATGGCGGCGTGGATGCCCGCCTGACGTAGGAAGTCGGCCTGACCGCTGGCGTCGCCGTGCGTCTCGATCGAGTAGTCGCGCATGCTCACGACTTCGCGCCGCCGGATCACCTGACGCACGAGCGGGCCGACCTCCTGAGGCGCCGTAAGCGGAGCGGCGAGCCCGAGGCCCGCGATATCGATGGCGGTCTCGCCGCGCAGCTCGGTCACCAGGACGAACTCGCTGTCGTACGCCTCCTGCATCTCCTCGGCGATGCGGCGGATCACGACCGAGGTGGCGCCGGTCTCGGCGGCGAGCTCGCGCGACACGCTCTCGACCCGGCGCGCCTGCTCGAGGATGCGCGCGTTGCGCAGCGCGATGGCCGCATGCGAAGCGAGGCCCTCGAGCGCGTGCACATCGTTGTCGTCGAACGGCCGCACCTGCAGACGGGCGACGGTGAGCGTCGCGGCGATCTCGCCCTGCACCACGATCGGCACGCCCACGATCGAGCGCACACCGATCTCCTTGATCGCCGCGATGGCGGTCGGATCGGCCGCGTAGTCGTCCATCGCCACGGCACGGCGCGAGCGCAGCACCGCGCCGACGATCCCGAGCCGCGCCGAGGCGTGGACGCCCACGGCGCGCTCACCCGTACCGGCGCCGGCGACGATCGTGAATTCGTCGCCGCGGCGGCGGTTGATCGTCGCGTGGTGCGCGTCGACGAGGAGCAGCGCGTTCCGGGCGATCGAGCGGAAGAGCCCTTCCGGCGTGGTCTCCTGTCCGATCTCGGTCGCGACGCG
>JBKPCZ010000068.1:0-12485 GCA_046727665.1 Chloroflexota bacterium | reverse complement strand
GAACCGGGTACATACCGGAAACAAAAGAAGGGCCACATGGGCCCTTCCTTTGCGCGCTTTTACACGCCTCTAGAGGGTGGAGATGTCGTTAGAGGCCGTTGCTGCCGGCACCACCGGCAAGAACGAGCGCGGCCAACATGGCCAGCGTCGCAAGGATCCGCTGCACTTGAAGCCTCCCTTCGCCCGGCATTCGCTTGGGTCTACGGGAGGTAAGTCGGGCGGCTTGGTCGCTGACTTAAGGGGCTAGCAGGGCCCGATACGTCTCAGAAACCAACGAAAACGATCCGTAATCTGCAACAACGCCCCCACAAAGTTAGGAGCGCTGAACGGCCGAGCAGGCCAGCGCTACAGTCTTCGGCAAGGCTCTGGCGATCGCTGCGGGGAGAGCATCGGCATGCCGACCACCATCCAAGAGCTTCCGGCCGACCCGGATCTCTGGGCGCCTGTTGGCTTCGAGCATCTGCCGGGCGAGCTCGTGTCCGCATTCCACGGCGGCGATTGGCCCCAGGTGAGGGTGCGGCTACAGACAGTCATGGACGCCATGGTCACAGATGGGCCTTACGGTCGCGAGCTGTTCCAACTGGTGCTTCAACTCCCACTCGGATTCGATCCGGTCTTCGAACGCTATCGCGCGTCGGCGATGGTCGATCACGGGGAATGGGATGCGCTCCGCAACTCTCTCGCCGCGCATCCGCTGGCGGCCGCAGAGGTCCTCGGACTACGCGACATCATCACCGCTCCTGTCGATCGCTCGAGCCTTCCCGCCGCGACGGAGCCTCATCACCGCCTCTTGTTCGAGCCTTACGAGTTCCAGGCCCGTCGGGCGATGGGCGCATACCGTCACTGGGCGCAGCGCATCTCGAACTACTACCCCGACATGCTGTGGAAACGTGACGACATACCGATCGGCAGGCATCTCCGTTTCCGCCGTCTCCACGACAGCCTCGTCTTAGCAACCGGCGAGGCGCACGCCGGACGACTCGAGGTCGCCGTCGCGCTGGCGCGCGAATCACAGCGCCAAGGCGACGAAGGCGAGCCGCTGCGGGTTGTCGCGCGCGATTTGGCGGAGCTCGTGCGACTCGGCATGGGCGAGAAGCACGAATTCGAGCTCGCGATACCCGCCCATGTCTGTCGCCCAACAGGCCCATCGCCGCAGGGAGTTTGGGAGATCCTCCTCTTTCTCATGCCATTCCTAGCGCTGCGAGAAGACGAATCGCTCGCATGGGCGGCGCGCCTCGCGGAGCGGATCGCGGTGCGCCTTGCAGCGCCGCGGGCCGAGCTGCAGGCGATTTCGTGGTGCGTCGCCAGCGATCTACGCTCCGGACGACGAGGCAGGGACACTGAACTCGCTGGACTCCTCGCAAAGGCGCGTCGCGGCACGCCGGGACTCCGTGGTCTTCCGCTGTTCTTATCTGGATACGCCGAGCGCAACTACGACGCGTTCCGGGAAGCCGAACATCTTGCACGGCGCGCGGGGAACGTCTGGCTCCAGGTCAGCGCGCTCGTCTGGATGCTGGCGATCGAGCCGCAGGCGGCGCCGGCGCGCCGCCTGCACAAACTCCTCGATATCACTGCATGGCGGCGGCCGATCCTCACGCCGCCCGAGGTGGCGGCAGACGCCGCGCTGGCGATGACTGTCACCGGTGAGCGCGGGCGCTCGATTCTCGAGCTCGCGCTCACCGCCGGCCGTCCAGCAGTCACCACGGAGGTCGTCATGCGCCACCTTGACGACCCAAACGTCAGCAACGCCGCGCGCACCGCGGCCGTCGACGTACTCGGACTCGTCGGAACGATGCAGGCGCGGGATATCCTCGGACGGCTGGCGAAGCGCAACGACGACGTTGGCCGCTCCGCGGCGAAGCTCTCCTCGCAGGGGAGACCGAGCATTTCGCTCAGCGAGCGTGAGGTCGAAGTGCTGTCGCTCGCGGCCGATGGCCTGACGAACCGACAGATCGCAGAGCGCCTCTACCTGAGCCCGCACACCGTGGCACGTCATCTCGCGAACGCCCGTGCGAAGCTCGGTGCGTCGAACCGCGCCGAGGCTGCGGTCCGCCTGGAGAAGTCACGGGAGTCCTGACGCGGCGGGGTGCCTTCGCGGCGGATCTAACCCAGGACCGGTCGAAGGACCTCGACAACGCGCCGGCCGAGACGGGCCAGGACCAAGACCAACGCTTCCAACATGGTGCCGCAGCCTGCAGGCGTACCGGGCGAGGTCGCATCCTCACGAATGACCAATCGGTTTGACCATCACGGCGACCGGCCGTTGACCATGGCGATGGATCGCGACGGACGGCGCGATGGCTAGAGGCGCTCGTAGCGGGCCACATCGAGTACGAAGACGGTGGCTCCGCCAAAGGTCACTTCGACCGGATACGGCATGTAGAACTCGCCCGGCTCCATGATCGGCGGCATCGGGCTGATGTGCTGGGTGCGTGAGTGGCACGTCTCTTTGATCGTCGCGATCACGTCGTCGACCTGCGCCTCCTCGACGCCCACGATGATCGAGGCGTTGCTCGTCTTGAGGAACCCTCCCTGCGAATGAAGGCGGGTGACCCGGTATTCCTTGTCTGTCAGGGCGTCGACGAGCGCACCTGCGTCCTCCGGGTGGACGATCGCGACGACGAGCTTCATCCCGGCGGGACTATACCCTCAGGGTCACGTTACGCCGGGGCGCCGAGGAGCGCATCCACTTCGCGCCGGATGTCCCGTGCCACCTGTGCCTCGTCGCGGTCGGCCGCGATGACGACGAAGCGACGGGGCTCGGCGGCGGCCTGGCGGAGGTAGGCGTCGCGGACGCGGACGTGGAAGTCGGTCGCGTCGGCCTCGAATCGATCCCACCGCGCTTCGGCGCGCCACCCCGAGCGCGCGAGCCCGATCTCGACCGGCACGTCGAGGAGGAAGGTCCGATCCGGCACCAGCGTGCCGACGGCCAGCGCGGTCACCTCGCGTATCGCCTGTAGCGACACTCCGTGACCGTGACCCTGGTAGACGACGGTCGAATCGAAGAAGCGGTCGGCGATGACGATCTTCCCCGCCTCCAGCGCTGGAGCGATGACCTCCCGCACGAGCTCCGCGCGCGCGCTGCTGAAGAGGAGCACCTGGGCTTCGGGGCTGAGCGGGATCTCGCGCGCGTGCAGGAGGATGTCGCGGATACGTTCGCCGGCCGCGGTACCACCGGGCTCCCGCGTGAGGACGACGTCGCGGCCACTCTGGCTGAGGTCCTGGGCGAGGCTGCGCGCCTGGAGCGACTTGCCGGAGCCCTCGCCTCCTTCAAAGGAGAGGAAGAGGCCGCGCTTCACCGATAGATCTGGACGCGGCGCACGGGCTCGTGTCCGGTCGAGCGGGACGAGAGGCTGGCTCGCTCTGCCAGCTCGTGCTGCAGGCGTCGCACGTACGCGTTCTGCGGTGCGAGCTCGATCTCGTCGCTCTGCCCGCTCGCGACCGCCTCGATCGCTTCACGCGCCTCCTCCAGCGCGCCCTCCTCCGGCCCGCGACGCAGGTCGACGACGCTGGCCAGCGCGCTCGCGATCTGGCTCGAGGAGTTGCTGCGCGCGATGTAGATCGGGATCCCCGCGGACTCGGCATTGCGGAGCCGGGGTGTCTTGCGCCGGTAGTAGTTCTTCAGCGTGAGGACCACGTCGGCGTCCTCGGGCTCCCGGACGATCGCGACCGGCATGCCGAGACCACGAGCCGCGTCCTCCACGCGGGTCCACGACAGCCCGAACGGATAGACCTTGATCATCTCGCGCAGGCTGTCGTCCATGGGCAGACGCGGCGTGCTGCGCCGCTCGACCGCGTCCGCCGGCGCGCGCGTGGGCGGCTGCGTGGTCCGTGCGATCTCGCCGCTCTCGGTCCGCGCGCGGATCTCCGGCGCGACCGGCATCCCGAGGAGGATCGCGTCGACCACCTGCGAGACGTCGTGGTACATCGCGACGCGCTGATAGGCCTGGATCTCGACGAGGACCTGGAACGTCGGCGGCGCCTTGCGCTCCAGGACGGATTTCTGCGTCCCGCGGCGGCGCGCTTCTTCGTCCGACAGCGTCACGGTCTGGATGCCGCCGACGAGATCCGTGAGCGTCGGGTTGAGCATGAGGTTCTCGAGCGTGTTGCCGTGTGCGGTCGCGATGAGCTGAACGCCGCGCTCGGCGATCGTGCGCGCGGCCGCGGCTTCCTGCTCGGTCCCGATCTCGTCGATGACCACGACCTCGGGCATGTGGTTCTCGACCGCTTCGATCATCACTGCGTGCTGTAGTGACGGGGTCGGTACCTGCATCCGTCGCGCGCGCCCGATACCGGGGTGCGGGATGTCACCGTCGCCGGCGATCTCGTTCGAGGTGTCGACGATGACCACGCGCTTCGCAAGATCGTCGGCGAGCACGCGCGCCACCTCGCGGAGCATCGTCGTCTTGCCGACTCCAGGACGGCCGAGCAGCAGGATGCTCCGGCCGGACTCGACGATGTCGCGGATGATCTCGACAGTTCCGTAGACGGCCCGGCCGACGCGAAGCGTCAGGCCGACGACCTTGCCTGCCCGGTTCCGTAGGGCGCTGATGCGGTGCAGCGTCCGCTCGATGCCGGCCCGGTTGTCGCCGCCGAACTGGCCAATATGCGAGATGACGTACGCGAGGTCCTCGGCGGACACCTCGCGCTGCGAGAGATATTCCTCACGGCCCGCGAACCGCGCTTCAGGGAGACGACCCAGGTCCATCACGATCTCAAGGAGGCCCTCGAGTCCGTCCAGCGCCCGCACGCGCTGCGCGAGGTCCGGCGGAAGTCCCCTGAGCAGCGCCTCGAGCTCGTCGCTCTGCTGCATTCACCAAGAGCATATCGAGGCGGCCGGTGACCTCCACTCGGCTCCATCAGTAACCTCCGCCTTCGGCTCCGGCTTTCTGGAGCGGCCTTCGCCGCTCCACCAGTAGCATCCGGCGGTGGCGGCAAAGGCAGTAACGCTCGACGCCCGCGACCGCGAGGGGATCGCAAGGCTGCGCGAGGCGCTCCGATCGGCAGGCTACGACGCGAAGCGCATCCGGCCGATGCTCCGTGCGGACAGCGACAGTCTCACGCCACGCCCCTCCGATGTCCCGATCATCGTGCGGCTACTCCCGAAAGGTGATCAGCTGGCGACGTTGCTCCGCTTGTTCCTGCTGTCGCTCGCGGTGCCGATCGCTGACGCGCGTGCCGCGCTCAGCCCGTTGACCCTCGAGCACGCTCTGCGTCTTGGCATCGTCCGTCGCTCTCCGGCCGGGCTCGCGTCGACAGTCCGTCTGCTACCGGCCGGTGACCTCGTCATCGCTTGCGACCGTTCGCCCGAGAGCGCTCCGGGTCTCGCCGCGGACCACGTCATGGGTGTCGCAAGCTCCTCGGTGTTCCTCGCGAGCCTGACCGTACGCCGATCCATCGAGAGCGCGCTCGACATCGGTTGCGGCAACGGCATCCAGGCTGTCCTCGCGGCGCGCCATGCGCAACGTGTCGTCGCGTGCGACGTCAATCCGCGGGCTCTGAATTTCACCCTGTTCAACGGCTCGTTGAACGGCGTCGAGAACATCGAGTGTCGCGCTGGAAGCTTCTTCGAGCCGGTCGCCGGGGAGACTTTCGACCTCATCGTGTCGAATCCGCCTTTCGTGATCTCACCTGACAACGCGATCGCGTTCCGAGACGGCGGCCTCGGTGGCGACGCGGTGACGCGTCGGGTCGTGCGGGAAGCGCCGGAGTACCTGCGAGAAGGCGGCATCGCGTTCGTCCTCGGTAGCTGGGGTGTGCGCGAAGGTGAGGCATGGCCGGATCCCCTGCGACCGTGGGTAGCGGACCTGCCGTGCGACGTCTGGGCGCTTCATCACTCGAGCGACGTGCCGCTCATGTACGCCGCGAGCTGGAACTCGCCTCTGCAGGGCCGCGCCGCCGAATACTCGGCCGCCCTCGACCGCTGGACCGGGTACCTGGCCGGTCTCGGCTTCGCGTCCGTCGCATATGGCGCGTTCATCCTTCGCAGGCGGCGCGGCGCGCCGAACTGGGTGCGTTTCGACGACCTCCGTGGGCAGCGCGAGCCCGCGTCCGGCGACCAGATCGCTGAGCTCATCGCGACGCAGGACTACCTCGTCGGGCTGCGCGACGATCGTGAGCTTCTCGACGCCAGGTTCACAGTGGTGCCTGAGCACCGCCTGGACCAGATCCTTCGCGCGCGCGACGGGGGCTTCGTGGTGCAGGCCGCGACGCTGCGGCTGGAGTCAGGGCTGCGCTTCGCGACCCCGGTGGACGCCTTCTCGGCCCACCTTATGTCACGGCTCGAGGGACGCACTCTGGCCGAGGCCGTGCGCGACGCGGCGGCGCAGTTCGCCGCGGATGCCATCGCGTACTCGGAGTTCGAGTCATCCGCGTTGCAGTTCGCGAAACGCGGCCTGGCGCTGGGGTTCGTGCGTCTTGTCAGCGCGACCGACGGTGTTAATGTCGCGCCGGTGGGCCGCGTGGCCGGTGGAGGGGATGGGAATGGATCAGGATCGGACGACGTCACGACGTAGCTTTCTGGGAACGGCTGCCGGCGCGACAGGTGTAGCGCTTGCTGCCGCGGTGTGGAAGCCGGCACAGGCAGTAGCCGCGGTGCCGGACGTGGTCGGGCAGGCGGTGGGCCCGAGCGCGACACGCTCGTACATCGCCGGCAACTTCTTCCTCACCCTGGACGGCGCCGACGCCGGCTTCATCAAGGCGATCAGCGGCGGCTACATCACGGCAGATGTCATCGATCAAACGGTCGGCACCAGCGGCTTCGCGAAGAAGCACATCGGCTCGCCGAAGTACGAGGAGTTCAACATCCAGTTCGGCTTCGCGATGAACAAAGCGGTCTACGACTGGATCGCGGCATCCTGGAAGATGGATTACACGCGTCACGACGGCTCGATCATCGCGGCGGACTTCGAGCGCGTGGCGCGTAGCGCGCGGGAGTTCGAGGATGCGCTCCTCACCGAGACGACGATCCCCGCGTGCGATGGCTCGTCGAAAGAGCCGGGCTACCTCACCATCAACTTCCAGCCTGAGCTCATCACGTACGTGGCTGGTTCCGGTGAGACGATCGGCGGCGGCGGGAGCCAGCAGAAGATCTGGGTGGCGTCGAACTTCCGGCTCGAGATCGACGGCCTGGACTGCACCAGGGTCAACAAGATCGACGCGTTCACCATCAAGCAGGGGGTCCTCGCGGACTCGGTCGGCGACGTCCGTGACCTAAAGCTGAAGCCCAGCGTGCCCACGTTCCCGAATCTGAAGATCACGCTCTCGCAGCTGTCGCTGCAGTCGTGGATGGACTGGTTCCAGAGCTTCGTCGTTCAGGGCAACAGCTCCGACGCGCAGGAGAAGAACGGACGGCTGCAGCTGCTCTCTCCCAGCCTCGACACCACGCTGGCGGAGATCAAGTTCTTCAACATGGGCATCTTCAAGCTCGAGCAGGAGGAGAGCGCGGACGCTAACGCGATCGCCAGATGGGCGGCGGAGCTTTACGTCGAGCGCATGGAGTTCAAATACATGCCGGCCGCTCCGATCCCGTGAGCCTCGCGCGTCGCCTTAGCGGCTAGCGGACCACCGCGGGCGCGAGCGCCGGCTCTTCGACGCGGACGGCGAGCTCTTTCACGAAGAGCATCGCCGTCGCCGCGTCCCGGAAGCCTTCCGATAGCAGCGCGCGCGCGACGTGCTCCTCGTACGAGCGCACGGGCGATGTGATCGGCCTGCCCGGCGGCAGGCTGCGCACGGCGGCTCGCACCAGATCGCGCGCGAGGTCGACGTCGCCGGCATCGGTGCGCACCTTGAGCACGTTCGGGTGCCGATCCATGCCGGCGAAGGCCAGCGCGACGGCGCACGGCTTCGTTTGCTCGTGATCGATGAGCGCCATGCGGCGTCGCATCGCCAGCGGATTGCCACCGATGAGATGCGGCGGGTCGTACGCGCCTCCGCGTCGCCCGAGATCGAAGTCATTCACGGACAGCTGCTCGGCGCGCTGCACCGCGTGCGGCGTGGTCATCGCGTAGAAACGGAACAGGTCGTGCGCGTCGACGGATGTCGCATCGCGCGCGTGCATCCGCTGCGATGGCGCGGGGAGCGCGGCGCGGGCCGCCGCGTACCACGTCTCGCGTGTGTACGAGTAGAAGCCGGCCTGGAAGAAGGTCTCGCGCGGACGCGCCTCGTCAGGCACCGCAGCGAAGAGGCGCTGCATGCCGTTCCGCGCGGCTGACGCGCTGATGCCGGAGAGCAGTCGGAATGCGCTGTCCGCACCGCCGGGCTCGGGCAGAGCCGCGAGCACCAGCACGACCCACTCGGGTCGCCGCCCGTCGTAGACGAGCGCGGTGCTTCGCAGCTGGCCGCGGTACTCCTCGAGGTAGACGCGAAGGCGTCCGCCGAGACCGAACAGCCCGCCGGTCAGCCCGCGCCAGCCGCCCACCGCACCTCCCGCGAACGGCACCGGCAGCGCGGAGGCGACGATGCCTTCGCGCGTGCGCAACGCGGACTCGAGCAGCGCCAGGATGCGGCGCATGTCGAATGGTGACGCCGCGCGCGCGGGCACGCGGTCTCAGCGCTTCCCGAACGAGAGGAACAGGCGATGAAAGCGTTCGTCGTGCGTGAGCTCGGGATGGAACGACGTCGCGAGGAGATTCCCCTCGCGCGCCGCGACGACGGTGCCGTCTCCCAGCCGTGCGAGGATCTCGACGTCCGCACCGGTCCGCGTGATCTTCGGCGCGCGGATGAAGACGGCGTGGAACGGTGCGCCGGTCAGGCCCTCGACATCGAGGTCGGCTTCGAAGGAGTCGATCTGACGACCGAAGGCGTTCCGTTCGACCGTGATGTCCATGAGCTCCGCGAGAGGATGCGGATGGCCGGGAACGTCCTTCGCGAGAAAGATCGCCCCGGCGCACGTGCCCCACACCGGCATGCCCTCTCTCGCGCGATCACGCAGCTTCGGGATGATGCCGTAGCTCTGCGCGAGCTTGCCGATCGTCGTGCTCTCACCGCCCGGGATGATGAGCGCGTCGATATCGTCCAGCTGCTCGGGCCTGCGCACGTCGACGCCGTCGGCACCGATGCCGCGCAACGTCGTGAGGTGCTCGCTGAAGTCGCCCTGGAGACCGAGGACGCCGACGCGCGCGGTCAGGGTGTTCGGATCACCAACCGCGGACGGCAAGGCGTTCGCCGGCGGGGATGGTCTCGAGCGAGATACCGCGCATCGGCTCCCCGAGGCCGCGGGACACTTCGGCGATCAGCTTCGCGTCGTTGTAGTGCGTCGTCGCCTCGACGATGGCCTTGGCGCGGCGCGCGGGATCCTCGGATTTGTAGATGCCCGATCCGACGAAGTTGCCTTCCGCGCCAAGCTGCATCGTGAGCGCGGCGTCCGCCGGCGTCGCGATGCCACCCGCGCAGAACAGCACCACCGGCAGCCGCTGGTTCTGCGCGACATCGCGCACCAGCTCGACCGGGACGCGGTACTCCTCGGCCTTCGCGTCGAGGCCGGTGTCCTTGAGGTCCGCGAGAGCGCGGATCGCCGAGGTGATCGAGCGCAAGTGGCGCACGGCCTCGACGATGTTGCCGGTGCCCGCCTCACCTTTGCTCCGGATCATTGCCGCGCCCTCGTGGATCCGGCGCAGTGCCTCACCGAGGTCGCGCGCGCCGCACACGAACGGCACCTTGAAGGCGTGCTTCTCGACGTGGAACTGCTCGTCGGCCGGCGTGAGGACCTCGCTCTCGTCGACGTAGTCGACGCCGAGTGCCTCGAGGACCTGCGCCTCGACGAAATGTCCGATACGGCACTTCGCCATGACCGGAATGGTCACAGCGCTCATGATCTCGATGATCTTCTGCGGATCGCTCATCCGTGCGACGCCACCCGCCGCGCGGATGTCCGCCGGCACTCGCTCGAGCGCCATGACCGCGACGGCGCCGGCTTCCTCGGCGATCCTCGCCTGTTCCGCCGTGACCACGTCCATGATCACGCCGCCCTTGAGCATGCGTGCCAGCCCGCTTTTCAGCGTCCACGTGCCGGTGGAACCGTTCGCTCCGGGGGTGTTCTGCGTGGAAGCCATGTGTACGCAATCGTAACGCCCTGCCCGTAGAATCGGAACATGGCGGTCGTCGATGCGAACGTGCTCGTGCTCAACCTCGACTTCCAGCCGCTGAACGTGTGCAACGTGCGGCGTGCTGTGGTGCTGCTCTCGAAACAGAAGGCGACGGTCATCGAGCAGAACGGCCACGTCGTGACGAGCGAGCGCCTCATCCTGCAGTCGCCGTCGGTCATCCGCCTCGTCTATCACATCAAGAGGCCGCGGCCGGTCGTGAAGCTCACGCGCAAGGAGATCCTCCAGCGCGACGACCACACCTGCCAGTACTGCGGCAAACGAGGGAACGACCTGACACTCGACCACGTGATGCCGCGTCATCGCGGCGGTCAGCACACCTGGGACAACGTCGTGGCCGCGTGCCGATCGTGCAATCACCGCAAGGGCGGCCGCACGCTCGCGGAGTCGCACATGACGCTGCTGCGTCAACCGAAGCGGCCACCGGCCACGCCGACCTATCTGTATTCGTCATATGTCCGCGCCGGCGAGCGCGCATGGGCAAAGTTCATCGGTATGGACGAGTCCGCGGCCGCATCCTGACGCGCGACACGGCAGCGACTTTGCACGGGAAGGGTCCGGCTTGAAGGTCCTGTTCACCAAACGGACGTACGCACCGATGGGCGGCTCGGAGAGCCTTGCCTACCAGTGGGCCACGCGGCTCGCCGCTCGCGGGCACGATGTGCGGGTCGTCTGCGGTCAGGCCTTCGATCCCCGGCCTCGCTTCGAGGACCAGGGTGTCGATGTGATCCAGGTCAAACCGCGCGGCGGTTTCCTCGGGCACGTCGCCGACGCGTCGACGCTCGTCGATCTCATGCGCACCGAAGAGCTCGAGCGGTACGCCGAGGACCGCGACCTCATCCACAACGTCGGCCGCGAGTACCTCGACAGCTCGCTCACGGTCGCGGACGCGCTCGATCTCCCGATCGTGCTGACGCCGCTCGCGCATCCCGGCCAGTTCCACGGCGGGGACACGCCCGCCGACTTCCTGCGCTATCGGCGCGCGACCGTCATCACGACCATGACCGACTGGGAGCGCGACTGGTTCGGTCAGCAGGGCATCGATCCGTATGCCGTGATCACCACCGGCATGGGAGCGAACGCCCAACGCTCGCACGACGGCGCTCTCTTCCGCGCCCGTCATCGCATCCCGCCCGATGCTCCGGTGGTGCTCTACGTCGGGCGGCGGGAGCGCTACAAGGGGTACATCCACCTCCTCGATGCGGCGGAGCTCGTGTGGCAGCGATACGAGGAGGCGCGCTTCGTCTTCATCGGCGTGCCGGGGTTCTACGGCGCGATGATCGACGAGTTCGCGCGCTACACCGACGAGCGCATCGTCGAGATCGGGCGCACCGGCGCAGCCGACAAGTCCGCGGGGCTCGACGCCTGCGCCGTCTACGCGATGCCGTCGGTGCACGAGACATTCGGCATCGGATATCTCGAGGCGTGGCTCCACGAGAAGCCGGTGATCGGCGGCGACATCCCGCCGCTGCGCGAGGTGATCACTCACGAGGTCGACGGTCTGCTGGTCCCGCAGAAGGTCGAGGACATCGCGCGCGCGGTGACCCGCCTGCTCGGCGATCCGGACCTGCGCCACCAGATGGGGCGCGCCGGCAACGCGAAGCTGCGCGAGCGCTGGGATTGGGACCGCGTCATGGACCGCGTCGAGATGGCGCATCAACGCGCGCTGGGGGCGCACCTGCCCGCGGACGAGGCGCTCGCCTAGCCTTCCGGCGTGCGCGTCGTCATCGCGAAGAAGCTTCTCTCGACGATCGGCGGCTCGGAGATGTTCGCGCGCGCCCTCGACCGCGAGCTGCGAGCGCTCGGCCACGAGGTCACGCTCGTCGGGTTGCGTCCGGCGTGGTCGCGCCCCGGCGTGCCGCCCGAGGTGCTCGCCGCTCCGCCCGGACCGGTCACGATCCGTGCCGACGGAACGCGATTCGTGTTCCTCCCCGTTCGCGGAGGTCGCATTGGCGCGGCGATCGACGGGCTACTGCCGACAGCGCTCGTCCGCGCCGAGGACCTGCGGGGAGTCGTCGCCGGCGCCGACATCGTGCACTCGATCGCCCGCGAATGGGCGGGTCCGCTGGAGCGCGCGGCGCGTGTCGCGGGCGCCGCGTTCGTGGAAACGCCGCTCGTCCATCCCGGTCAGCCGTTCTCCGGGGCCGGCGCGGCGGATGTGGCCCGCTACCGCCGCGACGATGCCGTGATCGCCCTGACCCAGTGGGAGGCGAGCTGGTACCGCGCGCGAGGTGTGGCGGGCGTGCACGTCACCGGCGTCGGCCCGAACATCGACGCGCTTCCGGAGGTCGCGCGCGAGCCGGCGACGGTGCTCTTCGTGGGGCGGCGCGAGCGCTACAAGGGCTATCACGCGCTACGCGCGGCCGCGCGCCTGGTCTGGGC
>JBKPCZ010000067.1:0-7612 GCA_046727665.1 Chloroflexota bacterium | reverse complement strand
GCTCACACGCGACGACGGGCACCGTGATCGGTGACAAGACATGCTGGCGCAAGGGCTACGGGTCCGAAGCGATGGCGCTACGAACCGAGTACGCCTTCCGGCAGCTCAACCTGCATAAGCTCAAGAGCGGGGCGATCATGGCCAACGAGCCGAGCAAGCGCGCCCTGTACAAAGCAGGGTATCGAGAGGTCGGGATCCAGCGCGAAGAGTCGTGGCGTGACGGCGAGTGGCGAGACCACTGGCTCTGTGAAGTGCTGCGCGCGGACTGGGAGAAAATGAAGACCAGATCCTCTTAGCCAGGCGTGCGCCGCGCTGGATCCGTCTCTCGCATGGAGATTTCTTCGACGACCGACGCCCCGATTTCCCGGTTGATGTGCGCGCCGAGCGGTACGTTCGCGGGACGATCCTGATGGCAGAGATCCATCGCGATGCGCGCGTAGACGAGCGCCGCGTCGGTGAGGTCCTTCAGCTTGAACGACTTTGTCGCTGCGTGCGACTGCGCGCGCGGCGCATAGCTGATCGCGGGGATGCCGACCTCGTTGAAGGCATTGGTGTCGCGCCACATGCTCGTCACCGCGTCCGCCACGATCGCGGGCGGGGTCGGGAACGTCGCCGCGTGGCAGCGCTTGATCGTCTCGATGAGCCGCTCGGCGCCCTTCGCCTCGAAGCCGGGCCGATAGACGTAGAGCTCGACCTCGCCAGGCACTCCGACGCGCCGGAGCACGCCGCGCAGCTCGTCGCGGACGTCCATCGGGTTCGCGCCCGGCAAGATGCGCGTGTCGACGTAGAAGGCGGCGACCTGCGGCGCGCTGGTGACGTTGAATGGGTAGCCACTGCGGATCGCGTTCACGCTCGCCTTCGGAACGATCGCCCCCATCTCGCCGCGGTAGGTGTTGCGCGTCTGGTAATCGAGCGCCCATCTCTCGAACTCGGCGAGCACCGCGGCGGCACGCACGATCGCGTTCGGCGAGTCGGCCATCTCGGTCGGCCGCGGCAGGTACGGCGTGTAGTAGCGCGGCCCATCGGTGTAGACGGTGACCTTGAAGTGCGCTTTGCCCGGCTCGATGCCGACGATGCCGAAGCCGGTGCCCTCGGCGACGAGCGCGTAGTCGGCGACGACGCCGTGCGTGACCATGAAACGCACGCCGAGATCCTTCGACAGGTACATCGGTCCCTGCCACTCCTCGATGGGCTCCCGCGAGATCTCGCCGGCGACGGCGCTCACGATGAGGTCGCCCTTCAGCGGGTGGCCGGCGTCGCGGATCGCCTTCGCGGCGACGAGGAACGCCGCCATCGGCCCCTTGTCGTTCACGACGCCGTCGCCGTAGATACTGTCGCCTTCGACCCAGGCCGAGTGGTAGAGCGGGTCCTTCGGATCGCGCGCCGACCACTCGGCGTCGGGACGGAGCGTCGTGTCGAGGTGCGCGTTGAAGATGAGGCTGTAGCCGCCGCCGGTCCCGGGAAGCGTGGCGGCCACGTTGAAGCGCTCGGGGATCATGGCGTACTTCTTCGGCGCGAAGCCGTTCTTCGTGAGCCAGTCGAACACGAACTGCCCCGCTGGGCCCTCGCTGCCCGTCGGGCTGTCGATGTTCCCGAGCGCGAGCGCCAGATCGATGACTTCCTGCGGATCGATCTTCGCGAGCACGTCCTCAGTCCGCATCGGTCGCACCTCCGATCGCCGTGACCGCGGCCGGCGTTCGTAGCGGCCGATCGTCGACACGCGCCGGGATACCGATCCGCGCCACCACGGACGCGCTCAGCAGGATCGTCGCGGCGAGGATGATCGCGGCTTGCGCGTTCGCGACGTCCATCACCGCGGCGAGGAGCACCGGCCCCACCGCCGCCCCGAGGTCCGCTGAGAAGCGGTAGCCGGCGAGGACCTTGGTGCGGTGCTCGCTCGGCACGACCTCGGAGAGGAGCGCGGTCTGCGAGCTCGAAAAGAAGTCGCCGAAGCCGATCAGCGCGGCGAACACGAGGAACGTCACAAGGTCGTGTGTGAGAAGGAACGCGATGTCGCCCACCGCGACCGCTGCGAGTCCCGACATGATCACGCGTCGCCGCCCGAAGCGGTCGCCGAGCATCCCGCCCGGGGTCGCGACGAAGAGGCCGGCGATCGACATGAGGGCGATCGCCGTCGCGATCGACACGCCGCCGAGGCCGAGCGACGTCGCCGCGTAGAGCGGCAGCACGGTGTTTCGGAAGCCGTGGCGATTGATCATGTTCGCGACGACGCCGTAGTTCGTCGCAGCGATCGCGGACGCCCGGTCTCGACCGTGGAGCACACGTTCGTTGGTCTGTCCGCCGGCCGGAGCCTTCGTACGCGGATGGATGCGTAGCAGGATCGGCACGAGGAGGATGCCGGCGACGATCGCGAGGGCCACCGTCACCGCGAACGTCGAGCGCCAGCCGAACGCCGCACCGACGACGCCACCGACCAGCGGATAGAGCGCGATGCCGCTGTTGTTCGCGACATGGAAGAAGCTCATGACCTTCCCGCGCTGGGCGTTCGTGGCGATCGCGCCGAGCGTCGCGAGCGCGACGGTCGTGATGAGCGCGACCGCGACGCCCGACCCGACCCGCGCGGCGATGAGCATCGCCACGCTCGACGCATTCAGACCGACGAGGGAAGCCACGACGAGCAGGACCACGCCGGCGACGGTGACGTTGCGATGACCGAGCGTGTCGATGACGAAGCCAGCCGGAAGGTCGGTGAGCAGACGCGCGAGACCGTACGAGCCCACGATGACTCCGGCCGTCGCGACGCTCACCGCGAAGTCGTCGCGGATGTTCGGCAGGAGCGGCGTCATGATGTTCGTCGCCGCGATCACGAGGAACACCGATACGCCGACGAGGTAGGCGTCGATCGGAATGCCCCCTCCATCGCGCGACGGCTGAGCGGTGTCGGGCATCAGCGCGTCTCCGCGCGCAGCGCCGCGGCCACGTCCTCGACGCGTAGCTTCTCCGGCGAGAGGGCGAGCTCGCGCCTCGAGGCGAGCGCGCGCAGCACGAGCTTGCGCACGCGGCGCGCGTCGAGCCGCGCGTCTACGCACGCCTTCGCGAGCGGACCCAAAGCGGCGCCGTCGAGACGTGCCCCGCCGACGACCTGCTCGAGCGTGTCGCGGAGGATCTGCTCTACCGCCGCGGCGCCGGGCAGGCCGATGTCCACGACCAGGTCGGCGCGCGACAGGAAGGCGGAGTCCACGCCGACCGCGTGGTTGGTCGTCGCCACGAACGTGAGGTTCGGGCACGCGCGCGCGACCTGATCGACGCCCGCCAGGACCGCGTCGGTGGCGCGGTGGACGTCCACCGGGTTCGTCTCGAGCGACGCGCCGGCGCGGCTCACGGCGAGGGACTCGACCTCATCGAGCAGCACGATCGTCGGCCCACCGCGTCGCGCGAGATCGGGCAACGTGCGATCGAAGAGGCGCGCCACGCTCCGCTGGCTCTCGCCCAGCATCTGGCTCGGGAAGGCATGCGGATCGACCTCCGCGAAGAGCACCTTCTCGCCGAGCGCACGCGCCGCCTGATCGGCGAGGCCGCCTGCGAGCGTCGTCTTCCCGGTCCCGGGCGGCCCCGCGAGCACGACGAGTCCGTGCACCGGCAGCCGCACCGCATCGACGGCGCCGCGGTGTTTCAGCGAGAACAGCGTGAAGTTGAGCAGCCGCTCCTTGACGTCGTCGGGCACGACGATCCGTGTCCAGCGGCTCTCCCACGCCGCATCGGGCAGCTCATGGAGCGCGACGATCCCCTCGACGCCAGGCGGGACCGTCTGCGATGGCATCGCCTAGTCCGACGGCCCTGCGAAGTGATCGCGCCACCCGATCCTGGTGTGGCGCATTACTCGGGGCGCCCCTCGAAGTGATCGGGCCACACGATCCCGGTGAGGTCCGGCGCGTCGAGTTCGGGCAGCTCTTCGAACAGGTTCAGCGGATCGAGGAGGATCCGCATCATGTCGTACAGCGCGTCGAAGTTGTGCACGCGGATGAGGCGCGCGGTCTTCTCCTCGTCGTCGTTGAAGTGCTGGTGCCAGCACCAGTGGTCGACGACGATGAGGTCGCCCGCCTCCCACGGATGGTCGACGCCGTCGACCTCGCTGTGCCCGCGGCCGGAGACGACGTAGAGCCACGCCTCGCCGCCATGGCGATGCCGTGACTGGTAGAGGCCGGGCGCGAGCTCGTGCATCACCGCGGAGAGGCCCGCGGTGTGGTAGCCGATCGACTTGTCGACGAGGAACAGGCTGCGCGCGCCGCGTTTGGTGATGAGCCCGCGCACGTCGTCGAAACGCGTGATGAGTCGCGCCGATTCGGAGCCCGCCCACTGCTGCGCGAGACGCTGGCGGCGCCGCGCGTGCGGATCGACACCGTCGATGGCGTCGCCCTGGCGCGGTCGTCGCGGCAGCTGCGCGACCGGCGTATCGCCGCCGTCCTCGAACAACGCGACGCCGAACTGCTCGAGCATCGGCTCGACGCTCCAGGTGTGGAGCACGGCGGCCGTGTCGCCGTCGTTGCCGTGCCGGTGCCAGGACCAGCTCGGCAGATGGAGCGTGTCCCACGGTCGCCAGTCGATGCGCTGCCCGTCGATCTCGGTCCAGCCCCGTCCCGACTCGATGAACTCGATCGCGTCCCAGGAGTGGCGGTGGATCGTCGTCGTCGTGTGCGGCGCGAGCTCGTGTACGGTCGCGTCCAGGTTCTTCGTCGGGCGGTCGCCGTCCCATCCCGCGTACACGCCGCTGCGGATGCGACGGCTCGGCACGTCCTGCATCACGACGTCCTTCCGCTTCAGGACGGTCTTGTGGTAGCCCTTCCACTCGTCGAGGAGCGACTCACGACGCTTCTTCTGGATCTCGTAGTGCGTCGTCTGCGTCGTGGTCTTGGTCTTCATCGCGCGGCCGCTCCGGAGCGCGCGCCGCTGACGCGCGGCAGCACGTCGCGCGCGAGCGTCCTGATCTGCTCGAGGTAGTCGGGAAAGCGCATGCGGAAGTCGAAGATGAGAAGGTCGCAGCCCAGCTCCTGGTAGCGCTGCACGCCGCGCACGATGTCGTCCGGCGTGCCGGCGAGGATCGAGCCGTCGAGCTCCTCGATCGTGGTGAACTCGCCGGACGGGGGCTTGAGCCAGAACTTCTGCGCGTTCGCGTTCTTGATGAGGCCCGGCACGTTGAGCCGCTCGACCGCGGACTTTGTCGTGGTGTCGATGCTCGTGACCGGCACCGCGCCGGTCATGACCATGGGCTTCCCCTGCTCTTCGCACATCTGACGGATCTTCTTGATGCGCGCGGCGTAGGTCGGGAACGTGATCCGTCCGGGGAGCCAGCCCTCGCAGAAGTCGACGGCCAGGCGCGCCGCGGCGGGTGTCGCACCGCCCCACCACACCGGCACGGGATGCACGGGCTGCGGCTTCAGGTCGACGTCCTTGAACTTGTACCGCTCGCTGTCCCACTCGATCGTCTCGCCCGACCATAGGCGCCGAGCGATGAGCACCTGCTCCTTCATCATCTGGACGCGGTCCTCATCCCCTTGACCGATGACCTCGAACTCGTGGTCGAACGTGCCCGCCCCGATGCCGAGATCGAACCTGCGGCGCGTGATCCAGGACAGCGACGCGACGCTGTAGGCCATGAGGATCGGGTGGCGGAACGGGATGAGCGTCGCGGCGCCGAGACCGATCCGGTCGGTCACGCCGGCGAGATAGCTCAGCGTGATGAGCGGCTCGATGAAGGTGCGGTCGGTGCCCTCCATCCCGTGGGGATGGAACACCAGGTGATCGCGCACCCACAGCGAGTCGAAGCCCAGGCTCTCGGCCAGCCGCGCCCCTTCGACGAGCAGCTCCTGATCCGCCTCCAGGCCGAAGTGCGGCACGAGCAGGCCGAACCGGGTCATGCGTCAGCTCCTTTCCCGTGACTGACAAGAGGATGCCCCCGCGACCGCGTCACGGGGGCATCCTCGCACGAAACGCGGGTCGCTAGTTGGTGGGCGCGCCGATCTTCGCGTAGAAGCCGATCTGCTCGAGCTTCTGGAGGAAGCTCAGGTCCATCGCCTTCGTGACGTCGACGTCCTTCACCGCCGGATTGACGGCCGCGAGGACGTCACGCGGGGCCTGGAACGCCTCGGCCGTGAACTTCATCGAGCGTGACCCGTAGTTCTGGAAGTCCTTGACCGCTGCGAGCGCGGCGTCGGGCTTGATCTGCGCGAACTCGGCGAACTTCGTCGACGCCGTCGGCGCGTCGGTCCACATCTTCTGCTGCGCTTCGAGCGTCGCCGCGACGACGACGAGGACGGTGTTCGGGTTCTTCTGGAGGAAGTCGACCTTCGCCTGCAAGCCGCTTCGGCCCCACTGGAGCTTCGCGGTGGACAGGTTGAAGAGGAGGTTCATGCCCGCGGTCTTCATCGCCGACTCCTGGGACATGTCGACGACCGCGCAGCCGACCGAGCCGCCGGTGAGCGCGGCGATCCGCGAACCCTGGTTGCCGACCTGCGTGATCGTGGCGTCCTTGTCCGTGAGGTTGATGCCCTTCAGCAGGAGCAACGCGGAGCCGTGCGACGTCCCGCCGAAGGTGCTGATCGCGACGGACTTTCCCTTGACGTCCGCGGCGGTCTTGATGCTCGGTCCGCACCACAGGCCGTCGGTGAGCGTCGTGCTGTTCATCGCGACGACCTTGAGCGGCGTGTCACTTACGACCGACGTGACCGTGGTCGATGCGCCGCCGACGAACATGTCGAGCTGCCCCGCGACGAGCGCCTGCAGCGCCTTGCCATCGCCCTCGAACCCGGTCACCTCGACGGTCGTGATGCCGTACTTCTGGTAGATCCCGAGCGAGTCCGCGAGCTTCTCCGCGAACTGCACCGGTTCGTTCGGCGTGCTGATGCCGATCCGGATCTTGGTGAGCTCCGGCTTCGGGAGCTCCCCCTGCGCCTGCGTCGGGGCCGCGGTCGCGGTGGGGCTGCTGACTGCCGGTGTGGTGCCGCCGCAAGCGGCGACCGCGATGCCCGCGGCCATGACGGTCGCGAACAGCTTGAACATGGTCGATCTCATGATTCCCTCACCTTCGTGAACGACTTTCCCCGCGTCGTTGACCCGCGCCGAATGTACTCCGGGCCTGCGCCATCGTCTACGCTCGCGGGACGATCGAGGTCAGCGGCCATCCCATCGCGTATGAGCTGCGCGGCGACGGCGTTCCCATCGTCCTCGTCGCGGGCACAGGCTATCCAGGGGCGACCTGGCCGTCCGAGTTCGTCCGACCACTCCTTACCCGTCATGCCGTCCTGACGTTCGATCATCGCGGCACCGGAGCTACGCCAGCCTCACCGGGGCGTTACTCGACTCGGCAGTTTGCGCAAGACGCGATCGGCCTCATGGACGCGCTGAAACTACCGTCCGCCCACGTGCTCGGCCATTCGATGGGCGGCCGCGTCGCGCAGTGGATGGCTCTGCTTAACCCCGAGCGCATGCGCACGCTCATCCTCGCCGCGTCGGGTCCGGGACAGTTCCGCGACGACAAGCCGGTCACGCGCGGGATCCCAGTTCACGCTGCGAAAGAGATGATCGAGCTGGGCTACGAGCGTTACATGCGCGACCACATCCGCGAGACGTTCTTCACGCCCGAGTTCGCGACCGC
>JBKPCZ010000066.1:0-4903 GCA_046727665.1 Chloroflexota bacterium | reverse complement strand
GCCGCGCGCACCGAGCTGTACGTGGCGGCCGCGGGCGTCGCGCTTCTCATGCTGCCCTTGGCCATCCCGCGAGTCCTCCCGCGGCGCCTCCCGATCGAGCTCGAGCGGCTGACCGAGGTCGTGGCGGTGGGTCTGATCCTGTCGGGCGCGCTGGCGCGGACCTTCCGCGAAGGCGGCGACGCTCCCTCGCGCGCGCTCGCCGAGAGCCTCACGCTCGTCGCGCTCGGCGTGATCGCGGCGCGGCCGGGACTCATCGTGGCCGCGCTCGCGACGGTCGGCGTCGAAGCGCTGTGGATCTTCGGCGACGTGAAGGCGCGCGAGTTCCACGGCATCGTCGCCGGCGCATACCTGATCGCCGCGGCGCTCGGCGCGGTCCGCTACCTGCGCGAGCGTATCGACGCGCGGATCGTGCTGGCGATGGAGATCGCCGGCACGCTCCTGTTCATCGTCCCGACGCTCGTGGCGGGCTGGGGCGCGGAATTCTTCCCGCGCACGCTGATGGTGTTCCTCGAGATCTTCCTCGTGATGGGCGTCGGGATCGTCCTGCGCCGCCGCTGGCTCGTCGCCGGCGCGCTCGCCGCGCTGGGACTCGAGACGCTCCGCGGCGCGATCGACGCGGTGAACCGGCTGCCGAACTGGGCGCTGTTCGGGGCGAGTGGCGTCATCCTCCTCGGCGTCGGGTTCATCCTGCTGCTCAAGCGGGACGCGTGGAACGCGTGGTCACGCTCGATGTTCAAGTGGTGGTCGCGCCTCTAGCCCGATGGCACGCCCCGTGCGCGTCCGATCCCCGGAGGTGGCACGTGGACGAACGCAAGGCCGCGGACCAACGCAAGTCCGCGGACGAACACAAGGCCGAGCGTCTCGAGGACGAGCGTGACGAGGAGCGCGAGGAAGGCATCGCCGCGCATCGGCGTGGCTCCAAGCCCGCACCCAGCGACGAGCCCGAGGGCACGCCGCCGCATCCACAGGACACGAACGAGATCGGAGAGCCGCTGGCTTAGGGAACGAGCTCGAAGATGATCTCGCCGTCGACGACCTGACCGGTCCGGCGGAAGCCGAGCTTTTCATGGACGCGTAGCGACGGACCGTTCCCAGGCGTCGTCGACGAGATGAAGCGCCGCACGCCGTGCTCGTCGCGCGCCCAGTCCATGAGCCGGCGCGCGGTCTCGGTCGCGTAGCCCTGGCGGCGGTGCTCCGGGAACACGGTCCAACCGAGCTCCGCCGCGTCGGGCGCCTCGATGTCATTCGTGCCCGGCGGCCCGTGGAAGTTCACGAAGCCGATCATCACGCGACCGTCCCGTCGCACCATCGCGCGGACCGACCACGGCGCCCGTGCCGGATCCGCGGCGAGCTGGATCCTGCGGATGTCGAGCACGTCGGCCGCGGAGCCCGGGAAGTCCGCGGGCACGGCATAGTCGACCAGCTCGCGCGCTCGCGCACCGTCGCCATCGACGAACGCGTCGAGCAGCGCGAGCGGCATGAGGATGAGGTCCAGCCGTTCGCTGCGGACGACGTCCGCTGCGGTCAGGAGCTCCGCTTGGACACCGCCCGCTCGTAGACGTCGTCCGCGAGTCGCAGCGGGCGGCCCGATCCGCCGTACCGCTCCATGCTCAGCTCCGCGAGGACGGCGAGCGCGATCTCCGCCGGCGTCCGGCCCCCGAGGTCGAGACCGATCGGTGCGTGCACCGCGCGGATACGCTCCTCCGAGATCCCCTCGCCCCGGAGCATCTTCGCGATGAGGATCGTCTTGCGCTTCGAGCCGAGCAGACCGACGTAACGCGCTTCGGTCTTCACCGCTTCGCGCAGGCAGTGCGCGTCGAGCTTGTGCCCGCGGGTGGCGATCACGACGAAGCTGTTCCACCCGATCGGCATCGTGCGGAGCGCCTCGGCCATGTCCATGCGCACGACGTCGACGCTCGGGCCGAAGCGCTCGCGCGAGGAGAACTCCGGTCGGTCGTCGATCACCGTTACGTCGTACTCGAGCTGCGACGCCATCTTCGCGATGGCGAGGCCGACGTGTCCGCCACCGGCGATCACCAGGCGCGGCTTCGTGACGATGGGCTCGATGAGCAGCTCGTGCGACTCGTCGAGAGCGATCGTGCGCGGCGTCGCCTGCTGCAGCGCGTCGAGCGCCGCCTCCGTGGCGCGCGCATCGAGCCTGGCGTCACCGAGCGAACCGCCCGTCGCGCCGTCGGTCTCGACGAAGAGCTTGCCGCTCGGTTGGAATTCCTTGCCGTCGCGCCGTAGCAGTGTCGCGAGCGCGACCGGCTTGCCTCCCGATGACGCCGCGAGGACATCGCCGAGCAGATCGCGTCCACCGAGAAGCAGCGCGCGCTCGCCGGGCTCGATCGCGATCCACATCGTGCCGCCGCACACCAGACCGGTGTCCCACGCGAGATCCTCGGTGAGCTCGTACTCGCGCAGCGACGTATCGCCGGTGTCGAGGACGCGCTTGGCCTCCTCGAACGCGTCGCCTTCGACGCAGCCACCACCGAGCGTGCCGGTAAGACGGCCGAGATCGTCGACGAGGAGCTTCGCGCCGACGACCTGCGGCGTGCTGCCGACGGTGCGCACGACGGTACAGACCGCAAAGCGCCGTCCTTCGCGCTCGAGCTCGGCCATTCGCGCGTAGATCGCCCTCACGCCCTCATCTTACGGTCGGCCGCGGCGGCGGGAAGAGGCGCCGGCGGCCGGTCGGGGCGACGGGCCGCGGACGGCGGCGGCGACCCGTTAAGCGCCGCGACGTCGCCCGCCGCCGTCGTCGAGGGACGCTGTTGCGCAAATGCCGTTTCGGGGCCGAACTCGGGTCTGCGCCGATGCGCTTTTTGCGCAAAGTGGATTGTTCAAAAGCGCTGACGCCCGGTGCGCTCGGCGGTCTTCGTTACACGCGGTCAGGCGAGCCGGTCGCCGTGGCGACCGAGTCTTCGCCAAGCTTGCGTCCCTTTACCCCACTGCTAGGCTCAACGCGCCGTCCATTGATTGGTCAGGGGGTGAATGTCTCATGGCGGATACGGGAGGGACTACGTCTGATCGAGTAGCGGAACCCGACACGGGCCAAGACAAGCCAGCACTTTCAGTCACGCGACGCAACTTCCTCATCGGAGCCGGGGCAGGCGCAGCTGCAGCAGGTGTCGTTCTCGGCGGCGCGGTCGTCGCGAACAAAGCGATCAATCCACAGACGACGACCACGACGACGACGACAACAACAGGTGGACCTATCGCGGCGACGATGCGCCGAGTCTCGCTCGACATCGACAACGTGAAGTACGACCTCATTGTCGATAACCGCGAGAGCCTCTGGGAGACGATGAACTTCCAGCTCGGTCTGTCGAACTCGAACCTCGGCTGCGACCGCGCGCAGTGCGGCGCATGCGCAGTTCTCGTCAACGGCAAAGCGGTCAACGGGTGCACCGTCCTCAGCGCGCGACTCGGTCGTGGCCAGAAGATCGCAACGGTCGCCGGTCTTCCGACCGGTCCCGGCCTCGCGGGGCTGCACCCGGTGCAGCGCGCATTCTGGCTCGATGGTGGATTCCAGTGCGGCATCTGCACTCGCGGATTCATCATGTCGACGGTCCAGCTCCTTCAAGCGGTCCCGAAGCCGACGACGGGCCAGATCGCCGAAGCCCTGTCCGGCAACATCTGCCGGTGCGGTGAGTACGCGAAGATCTTCACCGCAGTCAACACCGCCGCCGCTGAGATGCGCGGCGAAAAGGTGACGCACCTCGCGTCGCCCGTCATCGTCGGAGTCTCCGGCACCGCCGAGGCGGCGCCGGGCGCGGCAGGCGTCTCCAAGGAATTCCAGTTCGAAAAGGCCTTGGGCACGATCGAGGACTACGAGCCGTTCGAGCAGGCGCTGAAGAAGCGCGACGGCATCCTCGCCGTGAGCGGCAACGAGCGCAGCGTCACCATCAAGTGGGACCCAGCCAAGCTCGACGAGGCCAAGGTGCGCGCGATCCTTGTCGACCTCGGCCACGCGGCCAGGTAGGAGGGGTTACAGATGGCACAGATAGAAGCAGTACGCGTCGTCCAAGACGAGGCCTACGCGGCCAGCTTGAGCGACCAGGACTGGTACGCACTCGCGCAGGACCCCACCTGGCAGGAGATGGTCTCCGAGCAGGCCGAGATGGTCTCCGGTGTCATCGCCAAGTACGGCAGCAAGCTTCCGGGTGGCGGTCAGACCTCGGCGCCGACCGAGATCCCGGTCTTCCGGCCGTTCCAGGTCATCGGCACCGACATCGCCCGCATCCAGGGCTACGGCATCGTCACCAACCAGGGCACGTACACCGAGAACCTCCGGATGCCCGGCATGCTCTTCATGCGCACCCTGCGCAGCCGCTACCCGCACGCGAAGATCAAGTCGATCGATACGTCGGCAGCGGAGAAGATCCCCGGCGTCCGCAAGATCCTTCACCGCGGGAACCTGCCCGAGGAATACAAGGACGTGTTCCTCGGCTCGGCGCTCCCGACCCGCTTCCTCTTCAGTGAGGAGGTCTTCGAGGTCGGCGCTCCGATCGCGGTCATCGCCGCCGACAGCGAGCACATCGGCGACGAGGCGATCCGCGCGATCAAGGTCGAGTACGAAGTGCTTCCGGCGGCTCTCGACATGCTCGAGGCGATGAAGTCCTCGACGCCGAAGCAGTTCCAGAGCAACCTCGACGGGACCACCATCGCGGTGACGGCACCGCTGGTGCGCGGCGACCCGAACACGGCGAAGGCCGACGTGGTCGTCGACGTCGTCGCGAAGAAGTCGACCGAGCAGCATGTCGCGCTCGAGCTCACGAACTCGCTGTCCTACTGGGACGGCGACAAGCTCAACATGACGTACACCAACCAGCACGGACATGGGACGCGGTCAGGCCTGTCGCAGGCGCTCAAGCTGCCGCAGAACAAGGTCCGCGTGTTC
>JBKPCZ010000065.1:0-19440 GCA_046727665.1 Chloroflexota bacterium | reverse complement strand
CTCGGGATCGGCGGAGGCGCGGCCGGGGCATCCACAGGGATCGGCCACACCGGAGCGCTATCGACGACGACCGCGCGGACCTCGGGCAGAGCGAGCCCGAGTGTCAGGCATGCCACAACCATGACGATCGCGATCAGGTTCAGACGGCTCATCGCCTTCCCCGGGGCCTTCATCACGCGAAAGTAGTCGCGTGAACGTGTGGCTTTCCGTCGCCCTGATCACTCAGTGGCGGTACATCTCGTTCCGCAAGCAGACGAACGACCGAGTGGCCCGAAGGTCTAGAGACCGACGGCCCGCAGCATCATCTCGAGCTCCTGCACGGTCTGAGGCCGGAGTCGAGCTTCTACGACACGTCCATCGCGGTCGAGCAACACCCAGAACGGGACGACGTCCACGTCCCAGATCCGCTCCTGAGCGCCGGTGACGACAACGGGGAATGAGTAGCCGAGGTCACGCATGATCGTGCGAGCGGCGTCCGCCGTCCCGGCAAGATCGACCGACACGAAGTGCGCGCGGCCAGCGTAGCGACGGGACACCTCGTCGAACTGGCGCAGGACATCACAGGCCGGGTCACCACGCGGACACCAATCAGCCCAGAAGAGGACCAAGACGGGACTGCCGCGTGTCTGTTCGAGGCGGAACGTCCCACCATCGATCAGCTGACCGCTCCAGGAGGGCGCGAGCTCGCCTTGTCGCAGGCTCGTATGCGCGTAGGCATCTGGGCTGGCGGCCGGTGGTTGTGTCGCGGGTGGCGCTGTGGGGAACCCGCCAGGCGGCGTCGGCACGACGAAGAGGGATCGGTCGGCGTTGAAGGAATACTCGATCCGGGTGACTTCGAAGCCACCCTTCGCGCTCGTGCCGAGTTTGAAGTCGTCGCGTCCAAGCGCGCCCTGGATCTTCAACATGAAGCCCGTCTCTCGATCGATCCACAGCTCCCAGAAACCGCCGTAGAGATCGCCGCAGCGCACATGGCGCGCGGCACGTCCGGCGACGACCGCGTCGGCGAGCAGCTGCGAGCCACCCCGCGTGCAGATGCCCTCCCAACCGGGATACGGCGAGTTCCACCCAAGCTCCCGCAGCGGCTCGAAATCGGCGCGCGTCGCGATGACGAAGGGCCGACCGAATCCCCAGGTCGATCCAATGTATGTGCCGTCCCACACGATGAACCCTCCGGCCGTGGCGATTCCCGGTATCGAGCCACTGATGGCGACGAGCTGCTGGCGGTAGCCAACCCCTCGGACATATGTGACCTCGACATCCGCGGTCGTACCCGGTGCGGCGACCTGCCGGTCGGAGCCGTCGGGGTTGATGTCGTAATGGATCGTCGCGCGGACCTGCGCGAGACGGGCGATGTCCTGCTCCGCCTCGCGGATCGCCGACGCGGCAGACGCGCGCGTCGGCAGCGCGATGACGATCGTCGCGATGACGAGCATCACGAGCGCGGCCATGAGATAGAACACGCTGCGTCGCGGTTGCTCGAGCCACGGCAGTCGACGCACTTGCGGCGACGGTCGCTCGAGCTCCTGCTCGAGCCGCGCGAACAGCGCCTCGGCGAATTCGCGCCGTGGCTCGACGGGAGCGTCGGCCTCAGCGATGAGACGTTCCACGCGCTCGTCGTTCATCGGCCGCTCCCCGGATACGCGCGCCGGAAGCTCTCCTTGCCGCGCGCGAGGAGTGACTCGGTCGCGTGGACGCTCTTACCGAGAGCGCGAGCGACGTCGCGGACGCTGAGGTCATCCAGATAGCGGAGCACGAGCGCGGCCCGCTGGACCACCGGAACCGCATCGAGCGTGCGAAGGGTGAGCTCGCGTTCTTCGGCGGCGTCCCATACCGCCGTGTCACCGCTGGTAGGTTCACCGATCGCAGTCACGCGCGCGCTCCTTGCCTGCTGCCGGTAGTGGTCGACGAGCTTGTGACGGGCGATACCGCGGATCCATGCGAGTGGCTCGTCGACGTGCCTTCCCTTGCGCAGCTCGATCACGGCGGCGAGGAACGTCTCCTGCGTCAGCTCCTCCGCCGTGGCGGTCGCGCGACCGCACCGGTGGTAGAAGTACCCATAGATTCGCGGGAGCGCCTGGTCATAGAACTCGCGGAAGTCATCGACGTCCGCGAGCGGAGCCAGCGCAGGCTCGGCCCGCGCTCCCATCCAGGCGCACTCCTCTCCGCGCTAAGTGTCGCTCGGCGGAGCGGCCTTCCGTCGCTCGCGTGGAACACATTGCGTTCACTGCAGGTCCGCGGCGGCGCCGAATTCCCGATGTTCCGAGCCATCCGTCGTAGCGACGGCGATCTTCTTCACTCTGGCACTCAGTGCTGCCGAGCCCCTGGAAGCAGGCTCTATCCTCGACGGGTTCGGGGGTAGGCGACGGCAAACGTCGACGCTCTTCAGGGGACCCGCGCTCTGGGGCGGCTGAGCCGACGGTCTTTCGTGGTCGGAGCCGGCGCTGCCTTGCTGACTGGCTGCGATCTCGTGTCCACCACAAGACGCTCAAGCCGTGTCCCGCGGATCGGACATCTTTCGGTCAATCCACGCTCCACGAATGCGAGCTCGTGGCAAGGCTTCCTGGATGGTCTGCGCGAGAACGGTTGGGTGGAGGGGCAGAACATCGTCACCGAGTGGCGCGACGCCAATGGTGCGGCTGACCGACTCCCGGGGCTCGCGGCGGAGCTCGTCGCCCTCCCAGTTGACGTCATCGTCACCGGTACCGCCGCAGGAGTCCTCGCTGCGACGCAGGCGAGTAGCACGATCCCTGTCGTCATGATGGCGGTGAGCGATCCCGTAGGGAGCGGACTCATCTCCACTATTGCGCGCCCCGGAGGCCGGGTCACCGGAACAGCCACTCTCGGGCCACAGCTCACCGCGAAACGGATCGAACTCTTGAAGGAGGCTCTTCCCAAAATATCTCGCGTCGCGATCCTGTGGAACCCAGACAACCCGCCGGAGCGGACTGGTTTCAGCGAGGCGCAGATCGCGGCAAGCGCCGCGGGGCTGCAGCTCCAGTCGCTGCAGATACGCGCAGCCGAGGACTTCGTCGGGGCGTTTGAAGCCGTCACGCAAGGTCGGGCCGAGGCCATCCTCGATGGTGGAGGGCCGCTCCTGGCAAATAACCGGAAGCGGATCCTGGATTTCGCGGCGGCGAAGCGAATCCCCGTGATCGGTCGAGCAAGGCCTTGGGTAGAGGACGGCGCCCTGATGTCGTACGGGGGGATCTCTGCGGACCAATGGCGGCAGGCTGCGTCCTATGTCAACAGGATCATCCGCGGGACCGATCCGTCTGTGCTGCCCGTGGGACTGCCTACGACATTCGAGCTCCTCGTGAACAGACGGACCGCCGACACACTTGGGATCATCTTCGCCAGCTCCTTCGCTGATCAGGTTACTGACGTACTTCAGTGAGCGACAGTCTGGTTCCTGACCCTCGCGCCCACCGCACTCTCCTCTTCCGAAAATATCTGATCGTCCTTGTGGCTCTGGTGGGCGGCACGCTCGTTCTCAGTGGGCTGGTCGAGGGCTATTTCTCTTATCGCGAGAACCAGACGGCGGTCGTCGACATTCAACGCGCGAAGGCCGTGGGCGCGGCGACGCGGATCGAACAATTCCTACGGGATGTCGAACGGCAAGTGCACGATGGTCCTCCCGCTGTGACCGACGCGCTGAGTCCCGAGCAGCGGCGCAACGAGCTTCTCCGTCTGCTCCGACAGACTCCCTCGCTGACCGACGTCAGCTATCTCGACCCGACGGGGCGCGAGCAGATGCGCGTATCTCGCGTCGAGCTGAACGTCGTCGGGAGCTTGGAGGACTTCTCGCGAGATGCGAAGTTCCTGGACGCCAAGAGCGGCAAGACCCACTTCGGCCCCGTGTACTTCCGAAGTGAGTCCGAGCCCTACATGACGCTGGCTGTCGCAGACCGCGGCCCAAATCCAGGAGTGACCGTGGCCGAGGTGAACCTCAAGTTCATGTGGGACGTGGTTTCGGGGATCAAGGTCGGCGACACCGGCTACGCGTATGTGGTCGACCCCCATGGGCGGTTGGTTGCGCATCCTGATACCAGCCTCGTTCTCCAGAAGACCGATCTCTCCGCGCTCCCGCAGGTCCGCCGCGCGCTCGACGCGTCGCGAACGCGAGCCGGTGGGCGTGAGGAAGCCACGATCGCCGCGAACTTCCAAGGGCGGCAGGTGCTTATCACTCATGCCGACATCTCACCGACCGGATGGATGGTGCTGGTCGAGCAGCCGCTGGAGGAGGTCTTCGCGCCGCTGTACGGTTCGCTGCTCCGCAGCGCGTCGCTTCTGGCCGTTGGGCTCGCCTTGGCCATCGTCGCGAGCTTGCTGCTTGCCCGCAGGATGGTCGCTCCCATCCGATCGTTGGAAGCCGGAGCAGCGCTCGTCGGTGCGGGCGCGCTCGATCACCGCATCGCGCTCAAGACCGGCGACGAGCTGGAGCTGTTGTCGGACGAGTTCGACCGCATGGCCGCGCGTCTCCACGAGTCACATACCCGCCTCGAGCAGAAGGTCGAAGAGCGGACGCAGGATCTGGCCGATGCCCTAGGCAAGATAGATCGGCAGCGGCGCGAGCTCGCGGAGTGGAACCAAACTCTCGAGGGACGCGTCGCGCAGCAGGTGGACGAGCTGCAGCGCTTGGGACGGCTCCGGCGGTTCCTCGCGCCGCAGATCGCCGAGCTCGTCGTCGCATCTGGAGACGAGGCGCTTCTCGAGAGCCACCGTCGAGAGATCGCCGTCATGTGCTGCGCGCTCCGCGGTTTCACCACATTCTCCGAGACGGCCGAGCCCGAGGACGTGCTGGCGACGCTCCGGGAATTCCACGGCGCGATGGGTGAGCTGGTCTTTCGCTTCGGCGGAACGCTGGAGCGATTCGCCGGCGAGGGACTCGTCGTCTTCTTCAACGATCCGGTCCCCTGTCCGGACCCGGCGGCACGGGCGATACGCATGGCGATCGCGATGCGCGAGCGCGCCAACGAACTGGCGGGTTCGTGGCGACAGCGTGGCCACGCGCTCGCGTTCGTCGGCGGCGTGGCCATGGGCTATGCGACGCTGGGGACGATCGGGTTCGAAGGAAGGCTCGAGTACGCGGCGGTGGGCAGCGTCCCGAACCAGGCCTCGGCTCTCTGCGCCCACGCTGACGCGGGCCAGATCCTCGCCGGTGAGCGCGTCATCGGCGCGATCCGGGAATTGGTGCAGACAGAGAAGCTCGCGCACGACGGCCCGTTGGGCGCAGCGGCGTATGCCGTTCTGGGCCTGAAGGGCGAAGTCGCCGAGAGGCCAGCAGAGACTGGCCCGTTGTCGGCGCGCGAGCGGGAAGTCGCGGCGCTGATCGCGCGAGGCCGAACGAATCGTCAGATCGCTGAAGAGCTGGTGATCGCCGAACGCACGGTCGCGGCGCACGTCGAGCACATCATGACCAAGCTCGACTTCGCTTCTCGCACGCAGATCGGCGTCTGGGCCGCGGAGCGCGGGCTGCTCCAGGCGCGCGGAGGTTCGAGCAGCTAACCCTGCCCTTGCGGACATCGGCAGAACGACCGATCGCCGGTCGGCGCCTAGACCCGATCCGAGCGTCGCTCGCCTCCCAGGTCCCGGACAAAAGATCGGGATACCTCCCGATGTGCGGAAGCACGCGCGACTCGTAGCGTCGCCGCCACCACTCGGGAGGTGAGAAACGATGCGCAAGCTCACGAGGCCGCACACCGCCATAGCTCTGGCCGTCCTATTCAGTGTGTCTGCGTACACCGCGACGCCCGCCGACGCGGCGCAGCGCTTCTCGAACGGTGTTTGCAAGCAGGTGGGCATCACGCGAGAGGACTTCCTGGTTGAGACGATCTCGACGCTGCCTCACTACGTCGGACAGCCGGCGGTTCTTGACGTCCATGCCGTGACGTCCCGATTCGCTACCGCCGGTCCAGCGGATGACCAGGACGACGGATGTCGCGATAGGCCTCGCGATGTCGTGATCATGCTCCACGGCGCAATGACCGACGGAACGACGTCTTTCGATCTTCAATTCCGTGACTACAGCTTGATGGACCGAATGGCGAGGACAGGGATCGACACGTTCTCGGTGAACCTTCTCGGCTACGGCTTCTCGACCAAGTTCGGCCTCGATGATCCGTGCAACGCCAGCCTCGCAATGCAGCAGATGTTCCTCATTCCGAACCCGCTGAGCCAGACCTGCGCGAATCCGGATCCATTCCACTTCACCAACACCGGTGCGGCCGTGGACCAACTCCATGAAGTGGTCGAAGCCGTACGGCAGCGCACCGGAGTCGAGAAGGTCAACTTGTTCGGCTGGTCGCGCGGAGGCGTGGTGATCGGCGCGTACGCCGGCGCTCACCCCGATAGAGTGCGCAGCTTGGCCTTCCTGGCCTCGGGATATGACTTCGGCGATCCGCCGAGTCTGGTCCCAGGACCTGGCGCATCGCTGCTCGTGCGAAACCGAGCCCGCATGTTCGGCGAATGGACTCCACAGCTGGACCTCGCCAACTGCCCGGGCCAGCTCGAGACCAATGAGGAGAACTACCCCGCGATCCTTGACGCCATCTGGAGCTCCGTACGCGCAAGAGATCCACTCGGTAGTTCGTGGGGCTCCCTCGACGAACGAACCGGGGGACTGCAGCGCGGTCCGAGCTGGGACGTGTGGGGTTGGAACAGCGTACGAGCCTCCAGCGTCACACTGCCGACGCTGGTCATCACCGGGCTTCTTGATCGCACGAACCCCACCGAGCGCGAGGTCAGGCTCTTCCAAGATCTCGGAAGCACAAGCAAGGTGCTGATCAAGATCGCGTGCGCCAGTCACCAGGCCCTATGGGAGGGGTCGACAACGACTGGCTGGGGCGGACCGCACGAGTCGATCAGGGAAGCGCTCGTGGAATGGATCAAGTCCGGGACCTTCGCGGGAACTGATCGTGGCACCTTCCAGGTCAACGCCGACGGGTCGACGTCGCCCGAGTAGCCGCGTACAAGGCCGCCACATCGTCGCGCCACGAATCGGACACAGAAACAGGAGGAAGGGCATGTTGTTCAGGCGGTTTGTTCCGCGCTCGGCTCAGGCGCGCTATCTGATGATCGCAGCCCTTTCGTTCACCCTCGGCAGCGCGACGATCGTCCAGGCCGCCGGCCCCGTCACGGCGATCTTCCGTCTCGCCGACGGCACCAACGCTGAGCAGTTCGCGAAGGTTGACGCTGCCGGCAACGTGCAGGTCAGCGTGAACAACCAGCCATCGACGCAGCAGATCAACGGCACCGTCAATGTGAGTAACCTTCCGGCCACCCAGAACGTCAATGTGACCGGTGGCAGCCTTGCCGTCTCTTCCAGCCTGGCGACCAAGTCCCGGTTCTTCACGGTGGCGGCCTTCCCCGGTGGCGAGGGGCTAGAGAACTTCCCGACTATCAATGCGTCGCTCATCATCGTCGACCCAAGGCGGAGCGACGTCAGCTTCACCTTCTACCACTACACGCTGTCGAGCGGGGTCACAACGCGCTTCGGCTTCCGCTCGCCCTCCGGACCGCTGGTCATTCCGTTGAACCAGCGGATCCCGGTGAACCAAGTGCAGATCGACTGCTTCAACGTCATCGGGGACTGTGAGCCGACCATCGCGATCGTCGGGGACTGACGGACCTTGTCGAGGAGGGGCGGCGCTCTAACGAGCGCCGCCCCGAAATGAACGTTGCGATGTCGTAAAGCGGCAAGGTGAAGTTGCGCCACTCTTCGCCACGAAACTTCTACAGTCTGGCGGTCCCGACCGGATTCGAACCGGCGATCTCGTCCTTGACAGGGACGTATGCTAGGCCGCTGCACCACGGGACCATGCGCTGGAAAGCGTTTTGTGCTCCCCTCGCGCCTCCCCATTCTGACAGACCCCAGCTAGCCCGCACTCCGCGGCTCTCGTCGGAATTGTGTATGCCGAGTCCTCCGTTTGACGGAGCTCCAGCGCGTCGTGACCGGCGCAGCGATGGATAGCAAAAAGAGGCGGCGAGTGCGCTTCCTTTCACTCGCCGCCTCTGCCGGTGTGGCCTATCTCAGTCGCTAGGTCGCTGCCAGTGCGCCCTGACGCATCCGTTTGGTCACTTCATTCGTCAATCGGCTGGTCCTTGCAAGGCCGGCCAGCGTGAAGTCGAGACCGGCTTCCTTGAGCTCCTCGTATCCAAGTCCGCGATACAGCCGCTTGCCGGCCACGTAGCACATCTCGTCGTACAGCACCGGCCAGTCGGCACCTCTTCGCTCGAAACAGAACGCGATGAAGTCGATCGCCACCTGTGCGATCTTGTCGTCGGCCACCCCATCCTCCCTCGACGCGACGTGGCGCATCATCCCCATCCTCCAACGAACGAACAAGGGTTTTCGTCCACGTCTTTGTCCACAGGTTCATCCACAGGTTCGGAGCACGTTATCCACACGCCGTCGACAGTCATGTCGATTTCTTCGTCCTCCGATCCGAGAAGCGACGTCGCTCGCGGAGACGCGCGCTCGCGCGGTCGAGTGCCTTGTCGCCGAACTTCTCGCGCACCGCATCGAGCGCGGCGTTGAGTCGCGTCGTGCGCACGTGATCGAAGAGGCCCATCTGCCGACCGACCTCGATCCCCGAGACCGTGACTCCGACCAGACGCACCGGACTGGTCCGACCGTTCTGGCGATCTTCCGCGAGCGCGTCGCGCAGCAATTGACGCGCGGTCCCGAAGATCTTGAGATCGTCGTCCGTCGGCTCTGCGAGCGTGCGCTGCCGCGTGCGCGTTTCGAACGGCGCGACACGCAGGTGCAGCGTGATGGTGCGGCCACGAAGCTGGTGCCCGCGGAGCCGGCGACCGACGCCTTCGGAGAGCGCCAGGAGCATGGACTCGATCGTCGCGCTGTCGAGCGTGTTGCGATCGAACGTGTGCGAGTGCCCGACCGACTTGGGCGTTCGCCCGTCGCCGACGACCTCCGCCTCGTCGATGCCGTGTGCGCGCTCCCAGATGTGGCGCCCGTGCTCGCCCATGCGCGCCTCGAGCACGCTCACGTCCATCGCCGCAAGGTCGGCGATGGTCCGAAGGCCCCAGCCCTCGAGGACCTCGCGTGTCCTGGGCCCGACGCCCCACAGCCGGCCGAGCTCGAGCGGCGCAAGGAACGCCTCCTCGCCGCCGGCCGGGACGATGACCAGGCCGTCGGGCTTCTGCAGATCTGAGCCGATCTTCGCGCAGAGCTTGTTGGTGGCGACCCCGACCGAGATGACCAGACCGAGCTGCTCGCGCACCTCGCGCTTGAGATCGCGCGCGATCGTCACCGCACCACCGAACAAATGCTCCGTCGCGGTCACGTCGAGGAACGCTTCGTCGAGGGAGATCGGCTCCACCAGCGGCGTGCGTTCAGCAAAGAGCGCCATGACGGCGTCGGAGGCCTCCTCGTACCGCTGGCCGTCGCCGGGCACGAAGATGCCATCGGGACAGAGGCGACCCGCGGTCTGGAGCGGCATGGCCGAGCGGATCCCGAAGACGCGTGCCTCGTATGAGGCCGCGGCAACGACACCGCGGTCGTTCGGCCCACCGCCGACGATCACCGGCTTCCCGCGGTACTCCGGATGATCGCGCTGCTCCACCGACGCGTAGAAGGCGTCGAGATCGCAGTGCAGGATCGCCCGCGGCTCGGCCGACGGTGTCATGCGATGCGCGCGCCGTGCGTCTTCGCGTCCGGCGCGATGAAGCGTGCGAGGCGCTCGCCTTCGTCGATGGCGGCGGCGCGGTCGGCCCGGGGTAGCGTGTCGAAGGGACGGATGTTCAGCACGGCGTCGGTCTTCGTCGTCGCGAGCGCCCACGTGCCTGCAGCCAAGCCGTCGACGAGGAAGACGGCCTCGATGAGCGCGTTCTTCGCGTAGACGGCGGCGCGATGCCTGGCGGCGATCACGCGGTCGCGGTGCTCGTAGCCGATGAGCAGCTCGTCGTAGCGGGGCAGAAAGCGCAGTGGCGCCTTCGTCTCGGCCGGCGGCCGTGGCGCGCGCGGTAGGTCGAACAGCTCGCGGCCGTCCGGGTCGGCGAACCGCCGCAGCGACGGTGCGAGGCGCTGCAGCACCGGTCGGATGCGTGGCGGAGCCTGGCCCGCGAACTGGGCGATGTCCGCGAGGCTCGCCGGCCCGAAGGCGCCGAGGTATCGGCGGATGAGGTGCTCGATCGCATCCTCTTCGGACGGTCGCGTTCCGGGTCCGATCCAGTGGCGCGCCGCGACGTACGGCGCGTCGGTGCCGCCGTATCCCCAGTGCCCACCGGGCGGCGCCGAAACGAGGTCTGCGTGCGCGCTCACGAAGCGCCAGATGAGCCACTTGTACGGGCCTCCGAATGACCCGAGCCGCTCGGTCAGGTGCGTGACGACGTCCTCTTTCGCGCGCGGCTCGCGCGCGAAGGCGATCGCGAGCTTCGCCACCGCCTCGGGCTCGATGCCGCGGCCCACCTGAAGCCTGTTCCAGGCACCGCGCTGGAGATCCTGCGTCGCCACCGCATACGCGTAGAAGTCGCGCGCGCTCACGAGGTGCAGGGTGCCGCGCATGAGACGCGCGCGGACGACCGTGTGCTTCTTCTCGATGGCGCTCCAAAGGCTCTCGCGCTTGAAATCCGCGAGGCGGGCCCACAGCGCGATGTACGGCGACGGTGCCCACTGCGCCTGCAGCGCCGCGAGACGCTCGAGGGCGGTCACGACGGGAAGGGATGTGCGCTCGAGGAGCAACTGTCTTGCGAGCGTCGCGCGACTCAGCTCGCGCAGCGTGATCACGGGCGCGTCGGCGACCGCGCGCGGACTCACGAGCGCACGCCGTGGGTCTTCGATTCAGGCGCGTAGAACCGCGCGAGACGCTCGCCCTCCTCGACCAGCGCGGCCCTGTCCGCCTTGGCAAGGGGTTTGAACGGCAGCAGCTCGATCACTGCCTGCTTCGGGTTCACCGCGATCTTCCACCGGCCCGCGACGAAGCCGTCGATGAGGAACGTGGTCCACACCTCGGCGGAGAAGATCACCTGCCTCTTGTACGCCTCGGGGAGGATGCGCGTGCGTTCGGCCGCGTGGTGGCCGAGGATCGCGGCGTCGAATCGCGCGAGGAAGCGTGGCGGGGCCGCGATATCCGCGGACGGACGCGGCGCGCGCGCGAGGTCGAACAGCTCGCGGCCGCGCTCGTCACGAAAACGGCGGACGTCCTTGATGCGGGCCAGGGCCGCGCGGATGTTCGGGACGCGGATCTTGCTCCAGGTGGCGATGTCCTGGACGCTCGCGGGCCCGAATGCGCCGAGGTGACGACGCACGACGAGCTCGTGTGCGCTCTCGTCGTCCACCGCACGCTGAAGTCGCGCCGGCGGCGCCCTGAAGCGCGCCAGCTTGCGGTGCTCGAAGTGCGCGCCCGCGGGCTCCCAGATGAGGCCGTTGGCGGACGTGATCGCGGTGAAGAGGAGCCAGCTGCGCATCCGCGCGTCCTTGGGCGCGTCCTTCGCGAGGAACGCTTCGATGTCCTTGCGACTGCGCGCGGCGGTCGACGCGTACTTGAGGACGCGCTGATGGATCTTCTCGAGCTCGGCGAGGCTCGGCGCTCCCGGCGGCCGCCACGCGCCGAAGCGTCCCTCGAGCGTGGCGCGGTGGTACGCGGGATACTCACGCGCCGATACGAGGTGGAGCGTCGCGCGCATGATCGTGGTCTTCACGACCTCGCCGCGGTCGATCGGTCGCGTGAGGTGCTCTCGCTCGAAGCCCGAGAGGCGCGTCCACAGCGCGACATACGGTGACGGTGCCCACTGCGCCTGAAGGCACGCGAGATCCTCGATCGCCTCGACGACGGCGACCTTGGTGCGCTTTAGTAGGAGCTGCCGCGCGAGCAACGCTCGATTCAGCTCGCGAAGCGTGAGGACGGGAAGATCGGTCGTCGCGGGCATCGCCAGAGGCTAGGCCAGCCGGCGAATGACCCCGATGACTTTTCCTTGGATCTGGATGTCGCGCGTGTAGATCGGCTGCATCGCGCCGTTCGCCGGCTGCAGCCGCACGCGATCCTTCTCCTTGAAGAAGCGCTTCAGCGTCGCGCGGTTGTCTTCCAGCAGCGCGACGATGATGTCGCCGTCTCGGGCGGTGTTCTGCTGCTGCACGACAACGAAGTCGCCGTCGTCGATGTGGTCGTCGATCATTGACTTCCCCCGGACGCGCAGCACGAACGTTTCGCGACCGCGACCGGCGAGCTCGCCCGGGATCGACAGCGTCTCGCTCTTGTCCTCGAGCGCGTAGATCGGCTCGCCGGCGGCGATCTCGCCGACGATGGGCGCCGCTACCACGCGGCCGCCGAACGCGCCGGGGATGGCGAGCGCTCGCGAGCGCGTCGCGTCTTTGGTGAGACGGCCTTCCTTTTCCAGCTTGGTCAGGTGGTGATGCACCGCCGACGTCGAGGCGAGCCCGACGGCCTCGGCGATCTCGCGCACCGTGGGCGGATAGCCCCGCTCGGAGATGCGCTCGCGGATAAAGGCCAGGATGCGCTCGGCCCGCTGCTGGTCCTGTTTCGTCACGCTTGGACCATACCGAACGGATGTTCACCTGTCAATACCAGGTAGGAAGTCGGGCGCCGGGGTGGTGGCGGGGCTGGACCGTGGCAGCAGGCGGGGGCCTGCGGGTGACGCGGCGAGCCGCGGCAGGACCCGCAGCGATCAGCGCCCCCGTGCGGGAACGGCTCGACGACCCGCCGACCGTATCCTCCGCGAATGCCTATCGACGGCGCCGTCGTGCTGGAGTACGCCGCTCGGAGCTTCTGGGCGCTGCTGGTCGTCGTGGCGACCCTGCTCCTCGCGCGGGCACTACGGCACACGACCATGCGAGCGCTCACCCGCGGGCGCGCGCAGGCGAACGTCACCATCCTGCTCGGCAATCTCGCCCAAGTCGCGATGCTCACGCTCGGTGCGCTCCTGGTCCTCGCGATCTACACCCGCGACGCGTTCGGCTGGATCCTCACCTCGTTCAGCGTCGTGGGCCTCGTCCTCGGCCTCTCGCTCCAGGACATCCTCAAGAACTTCCTGGCCGGCATCTGGGTCCTGGTCGAGCGGCCCTTCCGCATCGGCGACACCATCGAGGTCGGCGGGTACAGCGGCGTCGTCGAAGAGATCACGTTCCGGACGACGCTGCTGCGGACGGCCGATGCGCAGCAGGTCATCGTGCCGAACGGCACCTTCATGACGAGCTCCATCGTCAATCTCACCCGGTTCCCGACGCGCCGAGCGAGCCTCTGGCTCGTCATCGATGACACGAGCAAGCCCATCGGCGCCGACGACATCCGCGGCGTGCTGCGCGATGCCGCTCAGGTCGCGAAGGAGCCTCCGCCAAGCGTGGAGCTGCGAAGTGTCGCCGACGGCAAGGCGCGTTACCTGGTCTCCTTTTGGACGGCCGAGCGCGATGCAGCCCTGTCCGCGGCCGTTGCGGCGCTCCGGGCACGATTCCCGCAGGGGGAGGTCTCGCCGTGACCAGAGGATTCCGAGCGCCACGCGATCCGAAAGAGGCCATCGAGGCGATGCGCAAGATGCCTGCGTACGCGCGCCTCATCTGGGCGCTCGCGCGCGATCCGCGCGTGCCGACCCAACAGAAGCTCGTCCTCGGCGCGATCGCCGGCTATCTCGTGTTCCCCATCGACATCATTCCGGACTTCATCCCGGTCCTCGGCCAGCTCGACGACCTCGGCGTGCTCATCTTCGGTCTCGACTTCTTCATTCGGAATGCGCCGCGAGAGGTCGTCGAGGAGCACATGGCTCGTATCGCGCGGAACGACGACGAGCTGAAGCACGACCTCGAGCGCGCCCAGGGCGTCTTGGCGGGCCGAGCCCATGAGCTTCGCGGTACATTGGACCGGATCCTGTCACGCGACCGCGGAGGAGATGAGTCATGAGCGACCGGGACTCGGGCAGCGTCTTCGGCGTCATCGAGGCGCTGCTCGCGATCATCGGCGCGCTGACGGTCATGGGCGTCGTCGCCGTCGCGGCGTCGGTCCTGGCGTGGGAGATGGAGCTCCGGAAGAGCGAGCAGGATGGCTCGCTCGCGGAGACCACTCAGCCCAGCAGCTAGCGCGGGGTCGTGCGCGTCATCCTGAGGCGCGAGGTGGCCGGACTCGGCCGCCCTGGCGACGTGAAAGACGTCGCCGACGGCTACGCGCAGAACTTCCTCCTGCCGCGCGGGCTGGCGATCGAGGCGACCGCCGGTGAGCTGAAGGTGCTGGCGCGGGCGCGCGACGCGAAGCGCGCGAAGCAAGACCGCGCGCACGCCGACGCCGAGGAGCTCGCGAAACGCCTCACGGAGATGACACTCGTCTTCCGCCTCAAAGCGGGTGAGCAGGGCAAGACGTTCGGCTCGGTGACCAGCAAGGACATCGCCGAGGCGCTGCAGCACGCCCACAAGGTCGACGTCGACAAAACGAAGGTGCACCTGCCCGAGTCGCTCAAGTCACTCGGGGTGCACAAGGTCGAGATCCGCTTGCTCACCGACGTACGTGCGAACGTCACGGTCGCGATCGAGCCGGAGCGCTAACCGCCGTCAGGAGGCTTGCGCAGCTGCGTCCACCAGAGGATCGCGGCCGCGATCACGAACATGACGCCGAGCAGGATGAACGCGTCGGCCGAGGACACGACCTCTAGTGTCCTCCGTCCTCCCGCATCCAGGGAGTGATAGCCAAGCCGACGAGCAGACCCTCCGGGCTGAGAAGCCGTGCGACGGTCTGGCCCCATGGTTCGACACGTGGACCGACGAGGAGCTTGTAGCCCTTCGCGCGCAGCTCCTCCGCCGCAGCGGCGACGTCGTCGACGTCGAACTCGATCCCGCCCTGCGGCACTGGCACGTCCTTCGGCCAGTCCTTCGTTCCGAAGCAGGATTCGGCAGCGTCAGCGAGCGTCCATAGACCGAAGTGCTTCACACCGGGGAGATCGTCGGTCGCGACGTAGTCGCCCTCTGGCAGCGGCAGGCCGAGAGCGTCGCGGTAGAAGCGCGCCGAGGCCTCGAGGTCGCGCACGATCGGACCGAACCCGGCGACGAATAGGACCTTCATCAGATGTCCGCAGCAGTCTCGCCCAGATCGCGGAAGCGCGTCAGCTCGGACTGGAAGTGCAGGTCGAAGTCACCCGTCGGCCCGTTGCGGTGCTTCGCGAGCTTGAGGCGAACCACGCTCTCGTCGCGATCCTTGCGATCCTTTTGCCAGAGGAAGAGCACGAGGTCGGCGTCAGCCTCAATAGCTCCGCTTTCTCTGAGATCTGAAAGCATCGGCTCGGTACCGCGCGTCTCGATCTGACGCGACAGCTGTGAGAGCGCCATGACCGGCACCTCGAGCTCGCGCGCGATCGACTTGAGCGCCCGGGTGATGACCGCGATCTCCTGCACCCGGCCCTCGTTGTCGCTCGCACCCTCGATGAGCTGCAGGTAGTCGACGACGACAAGGTCGAGACCGCGGTCGGCTTGGAGCCGCCGCGACTTCGCGAGGATGTCCGTCACCGTGAGACGGCTCGATTCCTCGATGAAGATCGGGGCGCGTTGCAGCTGGTTCGAGGCGGAGTTGATGGACTCGAATTCCTTCTCCGAGAGCCGTCCACGGCGCATCCGGTTCCCGTCGATCTCCGCGGTCATCGAGATGAGTCGCTGCACGACCTGGAGCTCGGTCATCTCCAGCGAGAACACCGCGCAGGTCTTATGCGCGACCACGGCGGCGTGCCACACGACGTTCAGCGCGAGGCTCGTCTTCCCGAGGCCGGGTCGGCCGCCGAGGATGATGAGGTCGGACGGTTGCAATCCTCCGGTCTTCGCGTCCAGATGCTCGAAGCCTGTCGGCACGCCCTGGGGCTGGTCGTCGCCGCGCGCGGTGATCTGGTCGGCGAAGCGGCGCAGCGCGATCTCGAGCGGGACCACGTCGCGATGGAGGCTCGATTCGCTCACCGCGAACAGGAGCTCCTGCGCGTCGGTCACCGCGCTCTCGGCGTCCTCGCGGGTCAGCGCGAGATGCGCGATCTCGTTCGCGGCCTGGATGAGGCGGCGCAGGAGCGCGGTGCGCTCCACGATCGCGGCGTACGACTCGGCGTGCGCGACGGTCGGGACGTTCTGCATGAGCCCGACGAGGAACTGCGCGCCGCCGACCTCATCGAGCTCGCTCCGTGCCGCGAGCTCGGACTGCACCGTCTGGAACCCCAGTGCCTCGCCGCGCTCGGCGACACGCTCGATCGCACCGAGGATGAGGCGATGCTGCTCGCGCGACAGCGACGCCGGCGCGATGCGACCGCGGACCACGTCCTCGTAGACGGCGGAGTCGATGAGCACCGCACCGAGGAGCGAAGCCTCCGCCTCGGGGTTCTCCGGCGGCGGCTTCGGCGTGCCGCGCTCGAGTCCGTACTCGACGGTCATACCGGCATCTGGTCGTCCGCGGCCTTGCTGAAGAACTTCGCCTGCTCGCTCGCGAAGAGCAGCGTGAAGATGCCGGTCGGGCCGTTGCGGTTCTTTGCGATGCTGCCGTGGATCACCTTGGGCGCGCCCGCGGGTGTGTCCTCTTTGTCGCGCCAGAGCATGACGACGACGTCTGAATCCTGCTCCAAACTTCCAGATTCGCGAAGTGTCGAGAGCTTCGGCTCGACGCCGGAGTCGCCCGCGGCGCGCGACAGCTGCGACAGACCGATGACGACGACGTTCAGCTCGCGTGCGAGCGACTTGAGGTTGCGTGTGATCGTCGCGATCTCCTGGACGCGGTTCTCCTCCTCCTCGCCGGTGCGCATGAGCTGGATGTAGTCGACGACGATCACCTCGAGCCGGTCATGCATGCTCGCGCGCCGCGCCTTGGTGCGCAGCTCCATGATCGAGATGCCGGGCGTGTCATCGATCAGGATGGGCAGGCCCGCGAGTGACGAAGCGGCCTCGGTGTCGAAAACGTTGCCGGTGCGGAGGGCAAGAAGATCGGTGCGGCTGTTCATCGCGAGGAAGCGCGACACCACCTGCTTCGCGTCCATCTCGAGCGAGAACACGAGCGTCGGATGGCCGCGCTTGGCCATGTTGAAGGCCATCGCCAGGCCAAGGCTGGTCTTGCCGACCGAGGGGCGCGCCGCGATGACGATGAGGTCACCGGCGGAGAAGCCTTCGGTGTAGAAGTCGATCTCGCGAAAGCCGGACGGGATGCCGCTCACCTCGTACGGCCGCTCCATCCGCTGGCTCAGGTGATCGAAGTTCTCCTGCAGCGCGGACTGGATGTGGCGCAGCTGCGCGTTCGCGGATTCGTCGCGAAGCGCGAAGATGCGCTGCTCGGCGCGATCGAGCGCGAGCGGGATGTCGGTCGGCTCTCCATACGCGTCGGCCGCGACAGCTGTGGCCGCGCCAAGCAGGCGACGAAGGATCGCCCGGTCGCGCACGACGCGCGCGTGCCGCTCGATCTCCACCGCCGTGGCCACAAGATCGGTGAGCTCGCGCAGGTACGCTGGCCCGCCGATGCGATCGAGCTCCTCGCGCCGCGCGAGCTCGATCTGGACGGTGAGCGGATCGATGCGCTCGCGGCGCTCCAGGAGCGACTGCACCGTCCCGTAGATGCGCTGGTGCCGCGCGAGGTAGAAGTCGTCCTTCCCAAGTACGTCCGCGACCTTGAAGATCGCGTCGCGGTCGATGAGGAGGCTGCCGAGGACCTGCTGCTCGGCCGACTCGTCAAACGGAAGGGTCCGCTCGGTGCTCTCCAGCGTCATGCCGCCTCCACGTGCAGGGTCCTTGCCAGACTAGAACATACGTTCGGTGTCAATTTGCCCAGAAATGCGGATGAAACGCGTGGGGAAGCTCGCGGGCGATAGGACCAAAGGGTGACTGAGAAGGAGGGGCTCGCCTAGGACACTATCCCCGAAACCTCGCCGCGTCGGTCCCCAGGATTCCTGCGCTCGCGACCGTTGTCCACGCCACCTTGTCCACAGCTGTGGAGAAAGAGAGCAGCCAGGCAGATGCGTGTACTCGTGACCGGCGGCGCCGGCTTCATCGGCAGCACGATCGTCGATGCGCTCGAAGCGCGCGGCGATCTCGTGGTCGTCGTGGATGACATCTCAACCGGCGACCGGGCGAACCTCGCACCGGACATCGCCCTACGCGTCGCAGACGTGTCCAACGCGAACGCGCTGCACGAGGCCGTGCGTGGTGAGGGGTTCGACGCCGTCGTCCACTGCGCCTCGCGCACCAAGGTCGTCGAGTCCATGGAGAAGCCCGACCTGTATCGCCGGGTGATCGTCGAAGGCACGCGCAACGTCGTGCAGCTCGCGGAGCAGGTGCACGCGCAGATCATCGTGAACCTGTCGACCGGCGGGGCCATCTACGGCGAGACACCGGCGTGCGCGAACGAGAGCGTGCCGGTCGATCCGCCCTCGAACTACGGGAAATTCAAGGCTGAGGCGGAGAAGATCGTCGCCGCGGCGGACATCCCGAACATCACGCTGCGCCTCGCCAACATCTACGGTCCGCGGCAGCGGCAGGATCTGGAGGGCGGCGTCGTCGCGATCTTCCTCGGGCGTTGGCGCCGCGGTGACGAGCTCATCGTGTACGGCGATGGCACGGCGCAGCGCGATTACCTGTACGTGGGCGATGTCGTCGATGCGGTGCTGTCGGCGTTCGCCGGCAACTGGAAGGGCATGTACAACATCGGGACCGGAGTCGCGACGAGCGTGAACGACCTCATCGCGGCGCTGACCGAGATCCTCGGCCCGCCGCCGGGCGTCACGAGAGCGCCGGAGCGACCGGCCGAGCTCCAGCGCTCGTGCCTGGACGCGTCGCGGGCCGCGCGCGACGGGCTGTGGCAGCAGCGCACCACGCTGGTGGAAGGGCTGCGGCGGACGGCGTCGTCCCCTTGACCGCGTGACCGCTCGGCGTACGATTCCGCGCGGAAAGCGCCGCCGTGACCATGGCCTTCGCCGACAAGTCGCTCACGTGCCGCGAATGCGGCGCTGCCTTCGTGTGGACCGCGGGGGAGCAGGAGTTCTACCAGCAGAAGGGTCTGCTCCACGAGCCGCAGCGCTGTCCCGATTGCCGCAAGCGCGCGAAGGCGGAGCGCGCGGCAGCGCGAGCGGCCAACATGCACGACGTCATCTGCAGCAACTGCGGCAAGCCCGCACAGGTCCCGTTCGAACCGCGCACCGACCGGCCGGTGTACTGCTCAGAGTGTTTCGAAGCGCGCCGCACAGCCCCGCCGCCGACCGCAACGCCGCCCACCTGATCCGACTCGGCACTCGGCCGCGATAGCCTCGGTCCATGCGCAAGTTCCTCGCGGGCGTGCTCGTCGGGGTGCTCCTGTCGGTCGGCACGGCATTGAGCGCGTTCCTCCTGCTCGGAAGCTGGCTCGCGGTCGAAGAGCCGCTCGCGAAGGCCGACGCGATCGTCGCTATCTCAGGGGACACAGGCGCACGCGCCGACACCGCCATCACGCTCTGGAAGGCCGGCTGGGCGCCGGTCATCGTCTTCGCCGGCGCCGCCGTCGA
>JBKPCZ010000064.1:0-23267 GCA_046727665.1 Chloroflexota bacterium | reverse complement strand
TACCCGTACCTCGCAATACAGGTCGTGGCGATGCTGGCCCTGTGGCTGTTCCCGCAGATGGCGTACTACTTCCCGACGCTGGTGTACGGAGCGGGAACCCGCTAGATCCGCGGGATCTCGCGGAAGACGCTCTCGACGAAGTCCCGCAGGTCCGAGCGCTGCCGCGCCCTCGCGAAGGCGAAGAGCGCCCCGATGGCCAGACCGCCGACGCTCGCGATGACGAGCTCCTCCACCGGTCCGAGCGGTCCGCCCGCGCGGAACGTGAGCCCAGCGGCGGCGATCCCGTAGATGACGAAGAAGAGCGCGATCAGCACGCGGGTCCGCGCTGGCATCTCGAAGCGAAGCTCGACGTGGCTGCCGCCGCGACGGCCGCGGACGGTGCCGAGCGCGTGAACAGCGCGCTGCTGGCGCTCCCAGATCTCGAACGTGCCGTCGCGGACGAAGCCAACGTATTCGTTGGCGATCTTGAAGATCCCGAACGCTCGCTTCTTGGGACGATTGATCGCCGCGCCGATGAGCGCGAGCGCGCCCTCAGGCGCGATGGCGATGTCCAGAGACCAGTCGTCCGCCATTGACGCGGACACTACCGGCCGACGGCACGGTGTACGCGGTCGGGGTGGCCGGATTCGAACCGGCGACCTTTTGGTCCCGAACCAAACGCGCTACCAAGCTGCGCTACACCCCGCTGGGACACATGGATTGTAATTGGAGTGGCGCTGGCGAGCGGGTCAGAACTTCGTGTCGTGGTACTCCAGGATCTGAGCGCGGATGCGCTCGCGAAGCTCGCTCCACCACTCGGCGTCGGCCGCCGCGGGCCACGCGAGGATCTGGTCGGGTTGCGCGACCACGGAGACGATGACCATCCAGGCATTCGAGCGGCTGAGCTCGAGACGCACGCGAGCGAGCTGCTTCGTTCGATCCTGCGGCTTCAGCCATTTCGGAGAGGTCATCACGACGGTCGATGCGGTCCCGCGGCCATCCTGCGAGTCGCCCCAGCCGTCGACGGAGGCCTCGGGATAGAAACCGCGCTGCCGCAGGGCCGGGAGGAGGTACTCGAGCATCGCGCGCGCATCGCGCTGGAAACCGTTGAGGACGCGCGTGGCCTCCTCGTCAGAAACAGCCGTCACGGCCACAGAGGCGGCTTTCGTTCGCGTTCCGCGCGAGCGGGCACTTCGGTCTCGCCAAGGGCGGCCGCCACGAGCTCGCGACATGTGTCACACGCGCCGGCCGGAGCATGTCCGACCGCAGCCTGGATCCTGATCCGGAGGTCGCGGCGCTCGTACGAGTGCCCGCAGAGCATTACCTGTCCGTCAGCGATGATCGGTGGGCGGGTGGCGTGAACGCTCCCATCTTGGGCCGTGATCCAGACGATGGATGGATTGATGACGTACCTCGTTCGCGTCTTCGCCGCACCCTGCTCGCGCGCGCCCGCGGAGGCACATGTGCGCACACGCCGTCAGGGTCGTGGCTAAGTGTGTCATGGATTCATCCTCGTCTTACGCTAGAAGCCGGCTTCGCCGGCTGGGGCTGTGTCTGCACCACCCGGTGCGGGCTGTGTCTGCATCACTTGCCTCGCTCGCTTTCGCTCGCAAGGCAAAGACGCAGCAGCCCCGATCGGCGCAGCCGATCGGGGCTGTAGCTCAGTGGACAGAGCGCCGCCGTCCTAAGGCGGGCGTCGCCGGTTCGATTCCGGCCAGCCCCTCAGCGCCGAAACCTCTTTGGGCGCGCGTCTGCCATCGCTGGCAAAACGCGCTTGGGAGGGGGTGAATAGTCCGGTTAGTTGAGATTCGCGCGGGGCTGCGAAGCGAAGACTTGCGCGGCGTCGGCGGCGTCGGCCACCCGATAGAACCGGCCCTGGTTGTCCGCGACGATCCGAGTGCGGCGACCGGAGTCCTCGAGACGCGTCGGCTTCCATTCGTACTGGACGAGCGCCTCGATCAGGTAGTTCGGCTCGCGTCCCGCGTCGAGGTCGGCTACGAGATCGATCGGCGGCTCCTCCACCGTGAACCCGTAGCCACCATCAGCGAGAAGGACCGGCACACCACTCACCGCCGTCACCTGGCCATCGCGGTCGACGATGCGCACCCGTGAGGGTCGATGGAGGGTGACACCGGTCTCGAGCTCGAGGGTCGCTTTGCTCCCATCGATGTGGAGCGCCCAGCGGAAGGGGACCTGACCCGATTCGGGCCCGTCGAATAGGTCCTCCGGCGCGGGTACGGCCGGCCGTGAGGAATGCGCGATCTGGTCGCGGAGCTCGACGACCTGGCGCTCCAGCTTCTTCACGTAGCGCTCGCGCTCGCGGGAACGTTCCAGCAGCACGTCCGCGGTGCCCTGGGCGCGGTCCGCATCGCGCTTGAGCTTCACGACGTCGTTGACGGCCCATTCGAACTGCTTGATGACGCTCTGCACGCGAGCGTCCGCATCCTCCGACAGTGCGGTCAGCTCCCGGACGTGCGCAACGCCGCGGTTGCGGCGGGCGGCCTGGAAGCTGACCCACGCGCAGGCGATACCGGCGAGGAGTCCGCTGACCGCGCCGACACCGAACCAGCGCTCCGCACCCGCTCCCATGGCGGAGATCACCACCGCTGCGGTGACGACGACCGTCCAGGGGACCAGATCGTTGCGTTGCCGGACAGGGCTCACGGGCTCATCGACTCGGGGATGGGGCGCGTTACACATGGAGCATTCGTCCGAGCTGACGGACGGCCGGTCGGTGCGCAACGCGATCACATTCAACCCAACACCCCGCAATGAATCTGGCGGCGCCGGCCGCGGGTGCCATCACCCCGGCGGGGGACCCGCGCGCAGGGACAGGGTTGGCGGAGTTTGCTGATAGGTGTGTGACACTTCTTGTGTGACGCAGACGCCCGCGGCCGACCGCAGCCGCCTCGCGCACTCGCTGGTCCTGCTGCTCCCGGCGATCCTGTTCGGCCTGCTCGTGAGCATCCAGTGGCGGACGCAGTCCGAGCGCAACGAGCTGACGGTCCGCTACAACACGCCACTGCTCGACGCAGCCAGAGCGCTGCAGAACGAGCAGACCGAGCTCAAGGTGCAGCTCGCGAAGCTGCGCGCCGACCTCGACCAGATCCAGGCGAGCGCTTCGACGCAGAGTGGCGCCGCAAAGGACCTCCAGGCTCGCATCGACGACCTGAAGCTGGTCGCGGGACTGAACGAGCGCACCGGCGACGGCGTCACCATCACTCTGGACGACGCGCGCACCTCGGTCGCCACCAAGGACATCGAGAAGTCGATCTGCCACAACACCGACCTCACGGACATCGTGAATCAGGCCTGGCGCGGCGGCGCCGAAGCCATCGCGATAAATGAGGAGCGCATCGTGGGCTCGTCGAGCATCTACTGCGTCGGGTCCACGATCATGGTGAACGGCACGCTGATGTCGCCGCCGTTCTCGGTCGTCGTGATCGGACCCCAGAACGAGCTGCTCGCGAGCTACGACGACCCGACGCAGCTCAGGGACATCAAGCAGCGGCGTGATGTGTACGGCCTCGGCTTCCGCGTCAGCCGAACCAGCGGCCTGCGCGTCCCGCCGTACCGCGGCGCGCTCAACATCCGGTACGCGACGCCAAGATGAAGCGGGCGACGAGCGGCGTGGTCTCGGTCAGATGAGATCGAACGCGGGCGTCATCGCCGTCACCGTGGTCGCGCTGTTCCTGGGCGTCCTCGTGGTCACCCAGATCCAGGCGCAGGACGTGTACTCGCGAAGCCTGCAGCTCGAGACGCCGGTCTCGCTCACGACGCTCATCGCGAACCTGTCCGAGCGCAACAACGCGATCAAAGAGGAGATCCTCGACCTGAGGCACCGCACAGACACCGCGCGCGAGGCGATCGCCAGCGGAAAGGGGTCGCTGACCGAAGGCGAGCGGCAGCTCGGCCAGCTGCGCGTGTTCGCGGGCATGAGTGCGGTGAGCGGTGCGGGCATCGCCGTGCGCGTCGATGGCACGTTTGACGAGCGGGCGCTCTCGGATCTCGTGAACGAGCTGCGCAATGCGGGCGCCGAGGCGATCGCGGTCAATGGCGCTCGCGTCGGACCGCGGAGCTGGTTCGGCGCGACGCCCGACCACGCGCTCACCGTGGACGCGGTCGCGGTGCGAGGTCCATGGCAGGTACGTGCGGTCGGATCGCCCGAGGTCATGTACGTGGCGATGACACGGACCGGTGGGATCATCGGGCAGTTCCAGCTCATCTACAAAGGAACGCGCTTCGACGTGAGCAAAGAATCGACACTCGATCTACCCGCGCTTGCGACACCGCTCCGCTGATCGGGCCTAAACTCGCGCGAATGACCGAGACGCGTGTCGCGCCTGCGAAGGGAAAAGGGCCGCTTCCGCTCTATCTCGACGACGTCGTCATGCTGCGCAAGCCGCACCCCTGCGGTGGGAACACCTGGCGGATCGTCCGGCTCGGTGCTGACATCGGCCTGCGCTGCACCACTTGCGAGCACCGCGTGCTGGTGCCGCGTTCGTCGGTCGAGCGCGACATCAAGCGGTTCGTCTCGCGCGGGCCACAGGCCCCGGCGGACTAAGCCCGACCGTTGGCCGAGGTCCAGGAGGCCGCGACACACGGCCTCTTTCGCAATCGCGCGTTCCTCGCCGTGTGGGCGGCGCAAGTCCTGTCCCAGACCGCCGCGAACGCGGTCACCTCCGCGCTCATCATCCTTGTCGCCGAGCTCACGCACTCCAACACGTCGTCTTCGTTCCTTATCCTCCTGGCGATCATCCCGGCGGTGCTGTTCGGGATCGGCGCCGGCGTGCTGGTCGATCGGACGGATCGGCGTTTCGTCCTGGTGGTGACGAACGCGCTGCGCGGTGTCGCCGTGCTGCCGCTGCTCGTCGCCGGAACGAGCCTCACCGCGGCATATCTCGTGAACTTCCTCGTGGCGGCCGTGACGATCTTCTTCGTGCCCGCGGAGTCGGCGACGATCCCGGGCATCGTTCGCAAGCGCGACCTGATGGTCGCGAACTCGCTCTTCACGTTCACGTTCAACGGCGCCTTCCTGCTCGGCTTCATCATCCTCGCGCCGATCGCGGTGAGCCTGTACGGATTCGAGTTCCTCTGGAGCGTCATCGCCGCGATGTTCGGCATCTCGTCGCTGTTGTGCGCGACGCTTCCGCCCTCGCCGCCGCCACAGAAGGCCGCTCACCTCATCACCGTCGAGCTAGCCGAGCGCGCGGTCAACGAGACCCGGCAGGGCATCTCGGAGGCGTTCCACTACCTCCGCGCGACGCCGCTGGTGACGTGGGCGATGGTGTACATCGCGCTCACATACACGCTCGTCGCGGTCGCGGGCGCGCTCGCGCCGGGATTCGTTCGAGAGGTGCTCAAGCTCGGCGAGCGCAACGTCGTCGTGCTCGTCGCGCCCGCCGGCATCGGGGTCGTGTTCGGACTCGCCCTGCTCAACGTCATCGGCAGTCGCCTCGGGCGCCCGCACGCGATCGGCAGCGGCCTCATGGTCGTGGGGGTCGCGCTCTGCGTGCTCGCCGCCGCACGCCCCTTCGCCGAGGTGTTCTCCTCTCGGTTGGGTGGCGTTCTCGGTGAGGCGTTGCCGTTCTTCGTGGGCATGGTGAGCATCACGGCATTCGTGTTCGGCGTGGCCTACGCGTTCATCACGGTGCCCGCGATGGTCCTCTTACAGGAACAGCTGCGGGACGATATACGCGGACGGGTCTTCGGGGTGCTGAACGTGCTCGTCTCGATCTTCAGCTTCCTGCCACTGATCTTCGTCGGCCCCATCGCCGACGTCTGGGGCGTCGCGCCGGTCTTCGTCCTCGCCGCGGTCGTCGTATTCGGCGTATGGCTTGGAGGTCGAGCCGTCCGGTTAAAATCAAGCCCTCAGTGACGTCCCCCCGCGCCACCTTCCTGCACTACCTCGGTCAGCACAAGCTCCGCATCGCCATCGGCGTACTCGTCGTCGGTCTCGCCGCGTTCGTCGCGGTGCTCGCACCCCTGCTCATCGGACGCATCGTCGACGCGCTCACGCAGGGTGCCGCGCTGGAGTCTGTGGTCCGCCTGGCCGCGCTCATGGTCGCCCTGTCGGCCATCGAGAGCACCCTCCGCGGCTTCGGCCGGTGGCGGATCCTGGACGCGTCGCGGCGCATCGAGTACCGCATGCGGAACGACCTCCTCGCACACCTCCAGACCATGCACCTCGGGTACTTCCAGCACCAGCGGATCGGCGACCTCATGGCGCGACTCACCAACGACCTTCAGGCGGTGCGCCAGATGGTCGGCTTCGGGATCCTGATGCTCACCAACACCCTGCTGACGCTCGTGTTCACGTTCGTCTCGATGTTCGGCGTGGACACGAAGCTCGCGCTCGTCGCGCTCGTCCTCACGCCGTTCTCCTCGTACACGTTCTGGACCGTCGGACGTCGCGTGAACAAGCGCTTCGAGCAGCTCCAGGCGCAGTTCGGCGATCTCTCGGCCAAGGCGCAGGAGAACTTCTCCGGCATCCGCGTCGTGAAGGCGTTCTCGCAGGAGGAGCCCGAGATCCGTTCCTTCGCCGTCGTGAATCGCGATTACCTCGACAAGGCGGTCGCTCTGGCGAAGGTCAACGGACTGCTCTGGCCGATGATGAACTTCATCCTCGGCGGCGCGGTCCTCGCGATCCTGTACATCGGCGGCCAGGACGCGATCGAGCACCGGCTGACGATCGGTCAGCTCGTGCAGTTCATCGCGTACCTGCAGCTCATCTCGTGGCCGATGATCGCGCTCGGCGAGGTCGTCAATCTCATCCAGCAGGGCTGGGCGTCGCTCGGGCGTCTGCAGGCGCTGTACGACGCGCGCGCGAAGGTCGCCGATCCCATCGACCCGGTGGAGATCCCGATCAAGGGCGCGGTGGAGATGCGCGGCGTCGCGTTCGCGTATGGGCAGACGATCGTCCTCCGCGACATCTCGTTCTCCGTACCCGCCGGCGGCTCGCTGGCGATCGTGGGGCCGACGGGCTCGGGGAAGAGCACGCTCGTCAACCTGCTGCCGCGTCTCTTCGACGCGCAGCAAGGCGAGATCCTCATCGACGGCATCGACGTGAAGCGCTATCCGCTCGCGGCCCTGCGCCGCGCGGTCGGGTATGTGCCGCAGGAGACGTTCCTCTTCTCGGTACCGCTGCGCGAGAACGTCGGCTTCGGCACGGATCACCCGCTCACCGACGCGGAGCTCGAATGGGCAGGCGAGATCTCGCAGCTCGGGAAGGACGTGGCCGACTTCCCGGCTCGCTACGACACGATGATCGGCGAACGGGGCGTGACCCTGTCGGGTGGACAGAAGCAGCGGACGGCGATCGCACGCGCCGTCGCCAAGGATCCCCGCATCCTCATCCTCGACGACGCGCTCTCCGCGGTGGACACGTACACCGAGGCGGAGATCCTCAAGCGGCTGCGCGGCGTCATGCGCGAGCGCACCAGCATCGTCGTCGCGCACCGCATCTCGACGGTGAAGGACGCCGACGAGATCCTGGTCCTCGACGAGGGTCGCATCGCCGAGCGCGGCACGCACCGCGAGCTCCTCGAGCTCGGCGGTCTCTACGCGAGCATGTACCGGCGCCAGCTCCTCGAAGAGGAGCTGGAGGTCGACGAAGAGCAGCAGGAGCACGAGAAGCGCGTCCGCGCGACCGCCGACGACAGCGGCGCGTTCCGGCCCCGCGCCCGTATGGAAGAGATGGGGCAAGACTGACGGTGGCCGTGCATGGTGGCGGTGGTGGTGGCGGCGGCCGCGGTGGTTTCGTCCAGGAGGACGAGATCCTGGGCAAGGCCTACGACGCGAGGCTGACGCAGCGTCTGGTCGGCTACCTCGCCCCATACAAGGTCTGGGTCATCGTCGCGCTCGCGCTGCTACTCGCGATGTCGCTGGCGCAGATCGCGCCGCCGATCATCGCCAAGTACATCGTCGACCAGGCGGTGATCCCGGCTGTCAACGGCGAGCTCGGGCGCGACGAGGCGTTCGGGCGACTCGCCGTCCTCGGCGTGCTTTACCTTCTCGTGCTCGCGGCCGGCGCCGCCCTGCGCTTCGGCCAGACGCTGCTCACGACCTGGGTCGGGCAGCGCGCGATGTACGACCTGCGTCTCGAGCTGTTCCGGCACCTGCAGTTCCTGTCGCTCTCGTTCTTCGACCGCAACCCCGTCGGCCGGCTCATGACGCGCATCACGAACGACATCGACGCCCTCACCGACATGGTCACCCGGGGCGTCGTCTCGATCTTCGGTGATGTCGCCATGCTCGTCCTCATCTCGATCGCGATGCTGCTCCTGGACTGGCGCCTCGCGCTCCTCACGTTCGTCTCACTGCCGATCCTCGCCACGATCACCGCGTACTTCCGCGGGATGATGCGCGACTCGTTCCGCGCGATCCGCATCCGCCTCGCGCGCGTGAACGTGTACCTGAACGAGACGCTGTCGGGCATGGCCATCGTCCAGCTCTTCACGCGCGAGCGGCAGACTTACGATCAGTTCGACAAGCTCAACCGCGACCTCCTGAGCGCGAACCAGGGTCAGGTTCGCGCGATGAGCGTGTTCCAGCCGACCGTGAACTTCACGCGAGCGGCGACGGCCGCCGCACTGTTCGTCGTCGGCGCGTACTGGATCCAGCAGGGCGAGCTGAGCCTCGGGACGCTGGTGGCGTTCTGGCAGCTGCTCAACCAGTTCTTCCAGCCGATCCTTGATCTGTCGGAGAAGTACAACATCATGCAAGCCGCGATGGCCTCGTCGGAACGCGTCTTCAGCATGCTGGACACCAAGCCGACGATCGTGGATCCGCCGAGCCCGGTCGAGCTCCCGCACGTGCGCGGCCAGATCCGTTTCGAGAACGTCTCCTTCGCGTACAACGAGGGCGAGTGGGTGCTGCGCGACGTAGACCTCACGATCACCGCGGGCGAGAGCGTCGCCATCGTTGGCGCGACCGGGGCGGGAAAGACCTCGATCATCAGCCTCATCTCGCGCTTCTACGACGTGCAGAAGGGTCGCATCTTGCTGGACGGCGTCGATCTGCGTGACATGCGTCAGGCGGACGTGCGGCGCCACGTCGGCGTGGTGCTGCAGGATCCGTTCATCTTCGCCGGCACGATCGCCTCGAACATCCGCCTCAACGAAGCGAGGATCACGGACGAGCAGGTGCGCGCCGCGGCTCGGTTCGTGAACGCCGACAAGTTCATCGACCGGCTGTCCGAGGGCTACGCGACGGTCGTGACGGAGCGCGGCTCGACGCTGTCCGTTGGCCAGAAGCAGCTGCTGGCGTTCGCGCGCGCCATCGCCTTCAACCCGGAGATCCTGCTCGTGCTCGACGAGGCGACCTCGTCGGTGGACACCGAGACCGAGCACCTCATCCAGGACGCGCTCAGGAAGCTGATGCAGGGCCGGACGTCCATCATCATCGCCCACCGCCTATCGACCATCCAGAACGTGGACCGGATCATCGTGCTGCACAAGGGGCGCGTGGTGGAGATGGGCACGCACCGCGATCTGCTCGCGCAGCGCGGTGTCTATCACCGCCTCTACGAGCTGCAGTACCGCGCACACGAGACAGAAGCCTCAATGAAGACGGGGTAGTCGCGAAGCACACCGGCTGGCCGGGTTAGGCTCCACACGTCGGACTCCTCGTCGCCCTCTTCGTCCTTGGAGCGTGCGCCAGCGCATACGCCGCGGTCACCCTTGCGTGGCCGGGCACCGTACTCGATGTCGCGTGGGCCGTGAATCCCGCGGGCCACGCCGGCCTCTCCGCGCTCGGCCCAGTGGCGGTATTCGGCATGGCGGCGCTCTCCTTAACGATGGCGGTCACAGCGGTCGGGTTGCTCGCGCGACGGCGCTGGGCCTGGTGGGTCGCGGTCGTCGGCCTCGCGGTGAACGCGACCGGGGATATCGCGACCGCGTTCGCGACCGGCGACCCACGAACCCTCATCGGCGTTCCGGTGGCTGCCTTGATCGTGTGGTGGCTCACGCGACGCGAATTGCGGTCGCGGTTCGGCTAACAAGGGGCGGACCGTAGGAATCGCCCTGCCCCGGACATGGAACGGCGGAGACCTCCGTTGGGGTCTCCGCCGCAAAATTCGCCTGCCGGACTGCAGGAAGCTACTTCTTCTTGTCCTTCTCCGACTCCGGCTTGCCGGTCCACGCCGACTTGGCGAGGTCATGCGGGGTCGCGGCGATGTTCTCCGCGCCCTTCTTCGCCAGGCCGCCGGCTTCGCTACCGATCTTGTCGACATCGCGGATGCCCTCGGTGGCGACACCTGTGACCGCGCGCTCGCCGGACTGCACCGTCTTACCCGCCGCGGTCATCGTGTCGCCTGCGAACTTGCCGGCCTCCTTGACCGTCGTGTCTGCGGTCTCGCCGGTTTCCTCGACAGCTCGAGTGACCGGGTTCTTGTCCTTGTCCTTGTCCTTCAAGTGATTGGCTCCTTCCGGGGGCTGAGCCCCGTCACCGGGAGATGCAGAAGCGGTGCCATGGTCGGTCGTGAGGCGAACGTCCTCACAAACGGACGTTTTGCGACCAATTATCGTAGCGACGCCCCCGAACCTCGGTCGGGCGCGTCCCTAGCGCACCGGCTCCTGGAACGGGTACACGACCAGTGTCGATGGGCCCGATGCGTCGTCGCAGCGCGGCGTGCCGAAGGTGGCGACCGGCTTACCGGCGAGGTCGATGAAGGTGCCGTCCAGCGTCCCGCCCGCGTCGGGGAGTGTGAGGCGGAAGGTCCTTGGCAGCGCGTCGTCGCAGTAGTTGGACCATTGCAGCGGCGCGCTCGCGCCGATCCCCTTGACCCCAGCCGGATCTGGTTGGAATTGGCCGACGGGCACGACGACCTGTGCCGGAGCGCCCGCCGTGACGGTCGCGCGTCGCACGTCCAGCGCCAACCCATCGCTCGCGAGGAGGAAGACTTCCGGATTACCGCGCAGCGTGCACGGTGAGGTCCCGCGGTTCGCGACGAAGACCGCGCCAGCGAAGAAGTCCGTGGCCTGCGCCCCGGCGGCGACGGCTTGCAGCTGCGACGCGACACACGGCGAGAGACTGGCCGGGTCAGGCGTCGGCGACGATGTGACGGTGACGGTGGGCGAGCGCGCGGCGGTGACCGCCGACGGTGTCGCGCTTTGCGCCGGTGTCGCCGACACGCCACTGGTCGTCGACGCGGTGCAGGACACGAGGACCACAGCAATGAGCCAGCGCCGCATCGCTCGACGTTAGCATCGCCTTCGTGCTCCGCTTCGGTCTTGCGCTCTTCCTGGCCGTCGCGGCCGCGTGCTCCCCGGTCATCACGCCTCAGCCCACGCCGAGCGCTGTGGCGGAAGACCGTATCCAGCTCCTGCACACCGACGACATGCATGGCCACCTCGATGCCGACATCGTGCAGAGCGCGACCGCGAGCTCGTCGTTCCGCGCGGGTGGCATGGCCCAGCTCGCCGGGCAGGTCGCGTCGCTTCGCGCGCGCGCCCCGCAGCGAACGCTCCTGGTGGACGCTGGGGATGCGTGGCAGGGAACGTTCATCTCGAACACGAACAAGGGCGAGGCGGTCACGAAAGCGATGAGCCTCATGCGCTATGACGCCCTCGCGGTCGGGAATCACGACTTCGACTGGGGGCAGGAGGTGCTTGCCCAGCGCGCCAAGGAAGCGGCGTTCCCGTTCCTCGCGGCGAACGTCATCGAGACGAAGACCGGACGGTCGCCGCCGTATCTCAAGCCGTTCGCGGTGAAGGATCTCGGCATCACCCGGGTCGGGATCATCGGCATCACCAACCCGGGCTCGGGGACGATCGTCAAGGCGACGAGCATCGCGGGGCTGCAGTTCCAGCCCGCGGCGGAGTCGGTCCGGTCGGTCATCGCCGAGGTCCGGACGCAGGCTGACATCATCGTCGTCGCGGCGCACATCGGCGCCGCCGACGCAGCGCAGCTCGCGCGTGACGTCCCCGGCATCGACGTGATCGTCGCCGCGCACGACCACCTGCCGCTCCAGACCGGGCGCGTCGAAGGCCAGACGACGATCGTCGACGCGGGCGCGTACACGCAGTATCTCGGCCGGCTCGAGATCATCGTCGACCGCGCGACCCGGAGGATGAAGGATGCCGTTCGCGGCGGAGTGCTCACCGCGATCGCGGCGAACGCGAGCGTCAAGCCGGATCCGGCGATCACGAGGATCGTCGACGAGCATCGTGCCGACGCCGAGAAGTACACCTCGCGCGTCGTCGGCCGCACGACCGAGCCGCTCACGAACGTCCGCGAGGAGACCGGCTTTGGGAATCTCATCACCGACGCTTTCGTCGAGTACGGGCGCCAGCAGGGCTGGAAGACCGACGTCGCCTTCTACAACATGGCCGGCGTTCGCGCCTCGTTCCCCGCCGGTCCGCTGACCTTCGGGCAGCTCTACGAGGCGTTGCCGTTCGCGAACACCGTCGTGAGTGTCGATCTGACCGGTGCCGACCTGGCCGCGATCATCGATCGCGCCGTATGCGGCGGCGGCCGGCTGCACATGGCCGGCGTCAGCGTGTCGTTCCACTTCGATGGCGGCATGCCGAACTGCGTCAGGAGCATCACCGTCGCCGGCATGCCGCTCGCGACGACGCGGACGTACCACGTCGCGACGATCGACTACCTCCTGCTCGGCGGCGACGGGCATACCGGCTTCGCGAAGGGCACCGGCGTGGTGTACGGCGACGTCGAGGTGGACGTCGTCGCCGCGTACATCACCGCGCATTCGCCGGTGAGTCCGCGGGTCGAAGGCCGGCTCTCGCAGTCGTAGATGGAGACCGCCGCCGCGTTCCTCGGCATCTCCGCGCTCGTCATCGTCAGCCCGGGACAGGACACCGTCCTCACGATCCGCAACACGCTCCGCGGCGGCCGTACCGGCGGGACCTTCACCGCGATCGGTGTCGCGCTCGGTCAGGCGGTCTGGACGGTCGCGGCGAGCGCGGGCGTGACCGCGCTGCTGCTCGCCTCCGAGCCCGCCTTCGCGGCGGTCCGGATCATGGGCGCGGCGTTCCTCGTCTACCTCGGCGCGCAGGCGCTCTTCGCCGCGATCCGTGGCGGCGAAGGACGGGCCGGCGCGGCCCGCCGCACGTCGGCTCTCACGCCGAGGGTCGCGCTCCGCCAAGGTCTCCTGAGCAACCTCGGTAACCCGAAGATGGCCGTCTTCTTCACCAGCCTGCTGCCGCAGTTCGTACCGGCGGGTCCGGCGGCCTTTTTCGCGATGCTCGGTCTCGGTCTGGTGTTCTGCTCCATGACGCTCTCGTGGCTGGCCGCATACGCGTTCGTCGTCAGCCGTGCCGGCGACGTGCTCGCCCGCCCGGCGATCCGACGCGCGCTCGACGGCGTCGTCGGGACGGTGCTGATCGCCTTCGGCGTGCGGCTCGCGTTCCAACAGCGCTGATGGCGGAGGCCCTCGCCGTCGCGACGGAGGCCGCGCGCGTCGCGGGTCGACGTTTGCTCGAAGGCTTCGAAGGCGAGGCGACCGGCGTCGACACGAAGTCGAGTCTCACGGATCTGGTGTCCGACGCCGACCGCGAGTCCGAGCTCGCGATCGTCTCCGCGATCCGCTGGGCGTTCCCGGAGGATGCGATCGTGGCCGAGGAAGGATCGCTCGAGCGCGGCGGCTCGGGTCGTACGTGGTACATCGATCCGCTCGACGGCACGATCAACTACCTCTACGGCGTCCCACACTGGGCGGTCGTCATCTGTCTTGCCGACGCGGACGGCGCGCTCGCGGGTGTCGTGTATGACCCCGTTCGCGACGAGCTCTTCGCTGCTGAGCGGGGCGGCGGCGCGTCGGTCCGTCGTCGTGGCGGAGCGCCACACGCGCTGCGCACCACGCGGGCGACGGAGCTCGCGCATGCGCTCGTCGCGACCGGCTTCGCGTACGTGGCCGACGATCGAAAGGAGCAGGCGCGCATCCTCACGCCCGTCCTCGCCGAGATCCGTGACGTGCGTCGCTACGGCTCGGCCGCGCTCGATCTGGCTTGGGTCGGAGCCGGAAGATACGACGCCTACTTTGAATCGGTGGACAAGCCGTGGGACTGGATGGCCGGAGCGCTCATCGTGCGCGAGGCCGGCGGCCGCGTCACGGAGCTGCCGCAGGCGCGCTCGGGTCATCCGCACATCGTCGCGAGCGCACCCGAGGTGCACGACGCGCTCGTCGCGCTGCTCGAACAGGCCGTGCAACCCGGCTAGAACTCTTTAGACTTGACCTCGATGCCCGTGCAGGAAGAACGTCCCGCCGAGCGGGCGGGCGTGCCGATCAACTTCGAAGAGGACGTCATCCAGCGGCGTCCGCTCACGACGCAGGCCGGTCTCGGCAGCGAAGAATTCCCAACACGCGCGGGCGTCCTGGCGGATGAGGACAACATGGTCTTCACGACCGTGAACAACCTCGTCAACTGGGCGCGCTCGCGCAGCCCGTGGCCGCTCGGGTACGGCCTGGCATGCTGCGCGATCGAGATGATCGCCACCGGAGCCTCGACGCATGACCTCGCACGATTCGGGGCGGAGGTCTTCCGCTCCAGCCCGCGACAGGCCGACGTGATGATCGTCGCGGGCACCGTGACCCACAAGATGGCGCCACGCCTGCGCCGGCTCTACGAGCAGATGCCCGAGCCGAAGTGGGTCATCGCGATGGGGAACTGCGCATCCTCCGGCGGCGAGTTCTGGGACAGCTACTCGACGCTGCAGGGTGTCGACACCATAGTCCCCGTCGACGTGTACGTGCCCGGCTGTCCGCCACGCCCGGAGGCCCTTCTCGAGGGCGTCCTGCGGCTGCGCGAGAAGATCGCGAAGGGCGGCTAGTTCACTGAGCACCACCGACACCGAGCTGCGGCAGATCCGCGAGGGTGCCGGCGTCGACCTTCCGGTCATCGAGGACGAAGGCCTCGAGACCGAGGAGCTGATCCTGAACATGGGCCCGCAGCACCCGTCGACGCACGGCGTGCTGCGCCTGGTGTTGCGGTTGTCGGGCGAGAAGGTGGTGGAGTGCATCCCGGTCATGGGCTACCTCCACCGAGGTCTCGAGAAGATCTTCGAGTGGCGCACCTACGCGCAGGGCGTTCGCTACGCGGACCAGGCCGACTACGTGTCGAACATGCTCAACGAGCACGCCTATGCGGGCGCGATGGAGGCGATCGCGGGCATCGACGTCCCGCGCCGCGCGGAGTACATCCGGGTCATCGTCGACGAGCTCAGCCGCGCCGCGTCCCACCTGATCTGGCTCGGCACGTACGGCCTTGACCTTGGCGCCACGACGCCGGTGCTCTGGTGCTTCCGCGATCGCGAGGACATTCTCGACATGCTCGAGGAGCTCTGTGGCTCGCGCATGAACTTCAACTATTTCCGGCCGGGCGGCGTGCTCTACGACCTCCCACCGGGCTGGCTCGCGAAGCTGGAGCGTTTCCTCGATCGCTGGGAAAAGCGCATCGAACAGGACTACGTCGAGATCCTCGACGGGAACGAGATCTTCCTCGAGCGCACCATCGGTGTGGGCCGCATCCCGGCCGACGTCGCAAAGAACTACGGACTCACCGGTCCGATGCTCCGCGGCTCCGGCGTGCGCTGGGACCTGCGCGTCGCACGCCCGTACAGCGTGTATCCGGAGCTGAAGTCGATGGAGCCCGTCGTCTTCCCCGAGGGCGACGCGTTCGCGCGCTACAAAGTGCGACTCGGAGAGATGCGGCTTGTGATCAAGCTCGTCCGTGAATGCATCGCGAACATTCCCGGCGGTGCCGTCCGCGCGCGCCTGGGACACGTCTGGAAGTGCCCCAAGGGCGAGGCGTACTACACCGTCGAGGGCGCGAAGGGCGAGGTCGGCATCTACATGATCAGCGACGGCCGCAGCCCCAACCCCTTCCGCGCCAAGATGCGCGGCGCGTCCTTCGTGAACCTCCAGATACTCCCGTGGCTGCTCAAAGGACGCCTCGTCGCCGACGTCATCGCCATCCTCGGATCGATCGACATCGTTCTCGGAGAAGTCGACCGATGAATGAGCGAGGAGCGGTTCATCCGCGACGAGCGAATCCACCAGCCTTGAGCGTATCTCCTCGGCGTAGCCGAGAGATTGAGAAGGACCGCTAGGTGTTCGGGATCATTACGGGAATGCTCCGCACACTGGAGCACTTCGTCCGACCCCGGCCGGTCACGCGCAAGTACCCATATGAGAAGCGCGTCCTGCCGGAACGGAGCCGCGGGCTCATCGCGCTGCTGCTCGAGCCTGAGACGAGCATCTTCAAGTGCGAGAGTTGCCTGATGTGCGAGAAGGCGTGCCCGCCGCGCGCGATCTCGATCTCGTATTCGTTCCGCAACGGCTTCCGGCGCCGGCCGCTGTTGTCCCCGCGCGCGAACTACTACCGCATCCGCATGGTCGCAGCCGCGCCCTACGGCGATCGCCGTCCGCTCTCCACGGCCGTCACGACCATCCCCGCGGAGGACGAGGCGAAGCTCGATCTCGGCAAGGTGCGCCGCATCCTCGAGAGCGAGCGGCCGGGTGCTGATCGCATGACGCGTGTCCTCTACAAGACGCATGAGGCGTATGGGTATCTGCCGTGGACGGCCGCGGAGCTCGTCGCGATCGACTTCGGAAAGACGATGACCGACGTGTACACCGCGGCGTCGCTCCTTTCGAACTTCCGCGGCGCGCCCGAGGGCAAGGGCACGGCCGTCCCGCGTGGCGGTCGCAGGTTCACGGGGAACGTCGGCGTCGCGGGCGACTGGCCGCCGCAGTCGCCGCCACCCGAGCACGACGAGCTGCACGAGGACGAGGTGCATCACGGCGTCGAGCCCGCATATGCCCGCTAGCACCGCGGCGCGCCTGCTCGACGGCGGCCCCGTCCCGGCGCTCGATCGCGCGCTCGACGCCGACGCGGCGATCGAGCGCATCGGCGCCTCGGGTCTCCGCGGCCGTGGTGGCGCGGGCTTCGCTCTCGCCGATAAGCTGCGCGCGGTCCGCGCGAACGCCGCCGGGAGCGAGGCCTACGTCGTGGCGAACGCGTACGACGCCGACCCGGACAGCCCTCTCGCGCGCGCCTTGCTCGAGCGCCGTGCCGACCTCGTCGTGCGGGGCGTCGAGCTCGCGATGGCGATCACCGGCGCGACGCATGCCTTCCTGTACCTCCATCCCGAGGCGAGCGAGGCGCGCGGCGCGGCCGAGCAGGCCCTCGCGGACCGCGAGGACATCGAGATCACTCTCGGCCCCGGCGGCTTCATGGGCGGCGAGGAGAGCGCGCTGCTCAACGTGCTCGAGTCGAAGCGTGCGATGGCGCGACAGCGGCCTCCGTACCCAGCGGCGCAGGGCTACCTGATGCGGCCGACGCTGGTGTCCAGCGTCGAGACGCTCGCCTGGCTGCCGCTGGTGCTGGACGGAGGGAAGGCCAACACGAAGCTCGTGTCCGTGACGGGCATCGTGGCGTCGCCGGGTGTGTACGAGGTGCCGCTGGGCACCACGCTTGGGGATGTGCTCGAGCGCGCCGGCGGCGCGAGCGGCGAGCTGAAGGCCATCCACGTCGGCGGACCGACCGGCGGCATCCTGTCGGCGAAGCGTCGCGGTACCCGCCTGGACTACGAGGACCTGAAGGCGGTGGGCACGCACCTGGGCTCAGGACAGGTGCGCGCGCTCGGGACCGACGTCTGCATGGTGCGGGAAGCGGGACGCCTCTTCGCCTATCTCGCGAAGGAGAGCTGCGCGATCTGCGTTCCCTGCCGCGTCGGCACCAAGCGCGTGCAGGGCATCCTCGACGGCGTGTCGTCGTCGCTCGGCCGCGAGTCCGACCTGCCCTGGCTCGAGGAGCTCGGCGATCACATGGAGCGGTTCTCGCTCTGCGGCTTTGGCATCACGGCACCGTCGATCATCCGGACCACCGTCCGCGAGTTCCCCGAGGATTACCGCGCGCACATCAGCGACGGAAGATGCGCGACCGGTACGTGCACCACGCTCCGTGCACGCCGCTACGAGACGATGGTCCAGCCGTGAGCGACACGTGTCCGGCCTGCAGCGGCTTCATCGAGAAGGGTCCGGACGGGACCTGGCGCCACCTCGCGCGGTGGGAGCCGTGCATCAGCGCGCGGCCGCGCACGCGCACCGCGACGCTCCTTAGCACCGCGCAGAGGCGCGCGCTCGCCCAGTACCTCTCGCTGCGGATCGAGCGCAATGAGTGGAAGTACTGGGTCGCCGGCGGCGTCGTCGTGCTCTACGTCGCGCTGCTCTCGCGCGGCGATTGGCGCATCTTCGCGGCCGGACTCGTCATCGGCGTACTGACGACGTTCTCGTTCATCGGCACGGCCGAGCGCGCGCACGCGCTGCTGCGGCGCGAGACCACGCTCATCCGCGTCACCGGATCGCTCACCGTCGACACGCGGAAGGACGCCGACAAGGAGGAACGCTTCGTGCGCGTCGATGGACGCGAGCTGGTGCTCGACAGCGACGTCCACGTGGGCCGCGAGCTGGGCGGGATCGAATACACGGAGAAGCGCGGTTATCCGCTGGCGATCTGGGACCGCGACGGCGACCTCGTCTGGCACCGACCCGAGTACGAGCCCCTGCCGCTCGCCGTCGATAGCATGGTCCTCACCGCATGAGTCTCCTCGAGCGCTATCTCCAGCCCGCCGAGTCCCAGCTGCCGACCGTGTCGCATATCGGCGAGATCCCATCGGGGCAGCCGACCTGCACGATCACGATCGACGGCCAGGAGGTCACGGCGATCCCCGGCGAGGCGATCCTCCGCGCCGCCCAGCGGGCGGGATTCAAGGTCCCGACGCTGTGCGACGACGAGAAGCTTGCGCCGGCCGCCGCCTGCCGCATGTGCCTGGTCGACATCGAAGGCGAAGATCGGCCGCTGCCCTCGTGCCACATCGCGGTCGAGCCGGGGATGAAGATCGTCTCGAGCTCCGACGCGCTGTTCAAGCTGCGGCGCCAGAACCTCGAGTACATCCTGAGCGACCACAACGCGTACTGCATGCCTCCATGCCAGATCAGCTGCCCGACGCACATCGACATCCCCGGGTACCTCGAGCTGATGGCGAAGGGTCAGCACGTCGAAGCGGCCCGCCTCGTGAAGGAGGTCCTGCCGTTCCCGTACATGCTCGGCCTCGTCTGCCCCAAGCCGTGCCAGGAGGTCTGCCGCCGCGGTCTGGTGGAGGAGGAGATCGCGATCTGCCAGTGCCACGGCTACACCGGCGAGCTCGTGATGGAGATGGACCAGGCGCCGACGCCCTTCCCGCAAAAGGTCGCGAGCGGCAAGCGCGTCGCCGTCGTCGGCGCGGGTCCCGCCGGCATGACCGCGGCGTACTACACGGCGCTCAACGGCCACGCCGTCACGGTGTTCGACATGATGCCCAAGCAGGGCGGCATCTGCCGCTACGGCATCCCCGAGTACCGCCTCCCGAAGGTGAAGCTCGACAAGGAGCTCAACTCGGTGTGGCAGCTGCGCGACACCGAGTTCAGAGGCGGCATGAAGCTCGGCCGCGATTTCACCGTGGACCAGCTCCTCGCTCAGGGTTACGACGCCGTCTTCCTCGGGATCGGCGCGTGGAGCAGCAACGAGCTGCGCATCCCCGGTGAGGATCTTCCGGGCGTCATCGAGGCGATCAACTACCTCCGTCAGAACGCCGAGGGCGATCCCGTCCCGGTGGGGAAGGGCAACAAGGTCGTCGTCATCGGCGGCGGGTTCACCACCTTCGACTGCGCACGCACCTCACGGCGCCTGGGCGCCGAGGTGACCGTCGTGTACCGCCGCTCGCGCAAAGAAATGGGCGCGCACTACAGCGAGGTCGACGACGCCGAGCACGAGGGCATCAAGCTCGAGTTCTACGCCGCGCCGGTGAAGATCATCGAGAAGGACGGCCGCGTCGGCGGGATCGAGTTCCAGCGCATGGCGCTCGGCGAGCCGGATGCGTCGGGACGGCGCCGCCCGGTGCCGGTCGAGGGCTCCAACTTCACGATCGACTGCGACACCGTGATCCCGGCGATCGGCCAGATCCCGGTGCTCGACTGGATCGACCGCGACACCGGCGTCCGCAGGAGCAAGCGCGAGACGATCATCACCAACGGCGCGCTCATGACCGACCGCCCAGGCGTGTTCGCCGGCGGCGACGCGCAGATGGGCACCCGCACGGTGATCGAGTGCGTCGCGCAGGGCAAGCTCGCGGCGAAGGCGATCGACCGCTATCTCGCGGGCGACGACATGGCCCGCGTGGCCGAGGAGATCGCCGAAGAGGAGAAGGTCCCCGAGCTGATCGACATCGTGCCGTACAAGCCGGAAGAGCCTCAGGTACGGATGCCAATGCTGTCGTTCCCGGAGCGCGTGCAGTCGTTCCAGGTGATCGAGAACGGATACACCAAGGAGCTGGCCGAGAAGGAGGCCGCGCGCTGCCTGCAGTGCGTCTGCCCCGACGTGGGGCGCTGCCATCTCCAGCGGCTTTCGGTGGAGCACGGCCTCACCGACAACCGTTTCCACCGCGCGGAGCCGATCGACTATCACGACTACGAGTACGACTTCAGCCACGACTTCATCCTTCGCGACCTCAACAAGTGCATCAACTGCACGCAGTGCGTCCGGATCTGCCGCGATGTCATCGGCGCGAATTGCTACGGCCTCATGGGCGGCGGGTACGACTCGATCGTGACGACGCCGTGGAACGTGTCGCTGTCGTACACCGACTGCGTCTCGTGTGGCGCGTGCGCCGAGACCTGCCCGACGGGCGCGCTCATGATGCGCGAGCGCGACCTCCAGACGTACGAGCTCGACATCGTGCGCTGCATCTACTGCGGGGACTGCGTCGAGGTCTGCCCGCATGGCGCGCTCGGCGAGACGCCGAACTTCGAGCTCTCGACGTACAAGCGGTTCGGGGTCACCGTACTCGCGAAGGAAGAGCTGGCCGTGGCGAAGAGCTGGAAGCCATCGGAAGAGGTGCCGACGAACGGCGACGGACGCGGCCAGGTGCGGCCGCCCGAGATCCGTCCGCCGGCGCCACCGCGCTGGGGCGCCTAGTTATCTCGATAACGCTCGAGATGTGATCCACTCGACAGCCGAGCGCACGACCGCCTGCTATTCCATCGCCGGCGGAGGGGGAATCACAGGCGTGCCGGACAAGATCAGCTACCAGTTCCCGACGCTGAATCCGGTCACGACCTGCCCGAACCCGGTGCCCGGCTCGGCGTACTTCGAGTTGCTCGAGGGCAACATCGTCGTCAGCAGGGGCAACTAGACCACTCCCGCCTGCGGGAGGGGGCATCACCCCGGCCTCCTCCCGCGGCGGGTCCCGCAAACGCGGGTAGCCTGTCGGGCATAGTGCCGACGACGACGCTGGGCGACCGGCTCATCGCGCGCATCCGGGCCCGCGGCCCGATCACCTTCGCCGACTACATGGAGACGGTGCTCTTCGATCCGACCGACGGCTACTACACGTCGCGCGTCGCGCTCGGATTCGAAGGCGACTACCTCACCGCGGCCGATCTCGGACCGCATTTCAGCCGCGCCCTCGCGCGCGCGTTCGTCGAGCTCTGGACGCGGCTCGGCAGGCCTGCGCCCTGGGACCTGGTCGAGGCTGGCGCGGGACGGGGGGTGTTCCTGCGCGACGTGCTCGTCGCGCTCGAACGCGAGAGACCCGACGCAGCGCGGGCCGCGCGCGCGACGATCGTGGAGGTGTCTCCGCGGCTGCGCGAGCAGCAGTCCGCCGCGCTCGCTGGCCGCGATCTGCGCTGGGCGTCTGACGCACGTGCCCTGGCGCCGGTGCAGGGCGTCATCTTCGCGAACGAAGTCCTCGACGCCTTCCCGGTCCACGTGCTCGTTCGTACCGATGAGGGCGTGCGCGAAGTGTTCGTGGAGGAACGGAGCGGTGTCCTCGCCGAGACGCTCCGACCGCCGAGCCGGCCTGATCTCAACTGGCGCGTTCCGGAGCGTCTGCCCCGCGGCGGTCGCTGGGAGGTCAGCCCCGCCGCCGAGGGTTGGGTCGCGAGCCTCGCGCCGGCCCTGACGAGCGGGTACGTACTCTTCGTCGACTACGGAGGCGACGAGAACGATCTGCTCACGCGGCTCGGCGGCGGCACGCTGCGCGGCTTCTCACGGCACCGTCTCGTGACCGATCCGTACGCGGAGCCCGGCGCGCATGACCTCACCGCGAGCGTGAACTTCACCGCGATCCGCCGCGCCGCCGAGGGCGCCGGCCTGGCATTCGCCGGTCGCGCGACGCAGCGGGACGCGCTTCTCGCGCTCGGGATCCGCGAGGCAACGGCGCGAGCGGAAACGCCGATCGACCAGCTGCGCGCGCTCGGTCGCCGTTCGGCCATCGATACGCTGCTCGACCCGAATGGCTTCGGTGCGTTCGAGTTCGTCTGCTTCGCGAAGGACGCGCCGACCGATGGGCTGCGGATGTTCGCGGGTGCGCGCTCCGACGCTACTGGTTCGCGCCGATAAGCAGCGTCGCGAACGAGGTCATCGGCGCTTCCTGAGTTCCATAGACGACGACGATGAACGTGCGATGCGCCCACATGATGACTTTCGGGGTCGTCTCGCCGAAGAACAGCGCTCGCCGGCCGGCGAGCGTGACCTCCTTCGCCGTCGTCTGCGAGAAGCCCTTGCCGACCTGGTCGAGCAGGCCGGGCAACGCCGCATAGGAGGGATTCAGCGCCATGACCAGGACGAACATGTCGACCGGGTCGCCGCCGCGCGTGACCAGACGCATCGAGAACCCGCTCGCGTACTGCGCGAGCTCTGGCTGCTTGAACGCCTGCTCGATCAGACGCTCCGCCTCGGCCGGCGGCGTCACCCACTCGTAGCCCTGCAGCGGCTTGAAGTACGACTCGGCGAGTGCGGCGGTCGGCGAGGGTGACGGGGTGGGGGACGGTGTCGGGGTCGGCGACGGTGTTGGACTCGCGGTCGGTGTGGGAGCCGGCGTGGCCGTTGGAGCGAGAGCCGCCGGGGGTGTGCAGCTCACTGCGAGCGCGATGACGAGCGCGGCTAGTCCCTTAGACACGCGCGCGTTCTAACACTAGTTCGGTACGGTCACAAGGGGTGCGCGGTATCCTGTTGAAAGAAACGGGCTCTTCGCTCAGCTGGTTAGAGCGCAGCGTTGGTTTAGCTGACGATCTCGGCCCCGTCACGATTCAGTAGGTTTGTCGGCTCTTCCATCACTTTGTTCTCCGAGGAAGGTGACGCTGAGCGGTTTGATTTCATAGTCACCTGGGTCTCGGACACACACGCTGAAGAACTTGTAGAGAGCGTCGCGTGCCTCGTCCACTGCGGCTCTTGCGGACCGAGCGACAGGAATCTCAAGAGACAGAGTCCCGATGAGTGCTTCCGAAT
>JBKPCZ010000063.1:0-5536 GCA_046727665.1 Chloroflexota bacterium | reverse complement strand
AGATCGCGCCAACGACGAGGAGCGCCGCGAGCGCCGCACGCGGCAGCGCGGCGAGCATCGCGCGCGCGATCAGCGCGGCTCCGGTACGAGCACCGCCGCAGCTCCCGCGGCGAGCATGATGCGCGCCTCGCCGTTCGCGATCGGAGCGCGGTCGCCGGAGAGGACGTCGGTGAGTCCCGCGCCGTCGGCAGCAAGGCGGATCTCGGCCGTCGCGCTCCCGGTGTTCAGCGCCACGTAGACGGCGTCGCCGCTGGCCCCGTTGAGAGAGAGCGGGCCACGCGCCACACGACGGTACGCGTAGATCTCGCGCGCGTCGTCGGTCACGAGGTCCTCGAACGCGCCGTGAGCCAGCCACTTGCGCGCGCGGCGCAGGCCGATGAGCGTGCGGTACGCGTGAAGGATCCGGCGATCGTGCCGGCTCTCGTCCCACTCCATGCATCGGCGGCAGTCGGGATCGTCGCCGCCCTCCATCCCGATCTCGTCCCCGTAATAGACGAGCGGCGCGCCCGACGCGGTGAGGAGCAGCACCGCGGCCTGCAGCGCGCGGTCGGCGCTGCCGCCGAGCTCGGTGCGGATGCGCGCGGTGTCGTGGCTGCCGAGAAGGTGCATGAGCCCCGACTCGACCGCGGGCTCGTACATGTGCCGCAGCTGCGTCGTCCAGCCGGCGAACCGTGCGGGCGACACACCGCGGTTCAGGTACTGGAGGATCGCGTCGCGCCACGGGTAGTGCATGACCGAGTCGAACTGCGCGCCGTCGAGCCAGCGGATCGCGTCGTGCCACACCTCGCCGACGATGAACGCGTCGGCCTTCGCCGCCTTCACGCGGTCGCGGAACGCGCGCCAGAAGCGGTGGTCCACCTCGTTCGCGACGTCGAGGCGCCAGCCGTCGATGTCGGCCTCGCGGATCCAGCGCTCGCCGATGCCCGCGAGATACTCGCGGAGCTCGGGATTCGCGGTATTCAGCTTGGGGTGATTGCGGATTCGGTTCGCGAAGGTCTCGTAGTTCACGTTCTCGCTGTCCACCGGGAATCCTTCGATGCGGAAGAACCAGTCGCGATACTGGCTGTCCGCGCCTTTCTCGCGCACGTCGCGGAACGCGGACCACTCGTCGCCGGCGTGGTTGAAGACGCCGTCGAGCATCACGCGCATGCCGGCGCCATGCGCGTCGCGCACGAGCGCGGCGAGATCCTGCGTGCTGCCGAAGTGCGGATCGACGCGCTCGTAATCGGCCGGGTCGTACTTGTGGTTCGAGGGCGAGGTGAAGACAGGCGTGAGATACAGGCAGCCCACACCGAGACCCTGCGGCCACGAAAGGCGCCGGCGGATGCCGGCAAGATCGCCGCCGAAGAACGAACGCGCCGTCGGGATCTCGCCCCATGGTCGCGTCGACGGCGGGTCGTTCGACGGATCGCCATTCGCGAAGCGGTCGGGGAAGATCAAGTAGAACGTCGTGCCCGCGACCCACGAGGGCAGGGCGAAGCGGTCGGCGGGCAGGTCATACGGATAGAAGAAGTAGCCCGCGTGGAAGCGGCGCGGCGGCGGCGCGGGCGTGAAGCCGTGCTCGCTGAGGAACGTCATCGAGCCGTCGGCGCCGGTGAGGTGGAAGAAGTAGCGCAGCCGGGACGTCGGCACGGGCAGGACGCCGGTCCAGTAGTCCCGCACGCCGTCGGTCGCCTCCCGCGCGAGCGCGAGGTCGCTCTCGTGCCCCTCCTCGTACTTGTCCGCGAAGCGGCAGATCACGCGGCTCAGATCGCCGGCCTCGGCGACGAGCCGCACGTAGAAGCGCTCACCGGCGAGCGGTTGCACGTAGGGAGCGCGGGCGCGGTGGTGGATCGCTGCGAGGCGCAGCCGGCTTAGCCCTTCACCCCGCCGACGGTGAGTCCGCCGACGATGTAGCGCTGGAGCGACAGGTAGACCACCGACACGGGCAGCGCGACGAGGATCGCCATCGCGGAGAACTTCGACCACGGCGTGTTCGCGGCGTATTGGCCGGTCATCCCCCAGAGCGCCATCGCGAGCGTGAAGTTCTCGGGGTTCGTGAGGAACTGCCACGAGATCACGAACTCGGTCCAGCCGGTGAGGAAACCGAGGAACGCGGTCACGGCGAGCGCCGGCGTCGCGAGCGGCAGCATGATCCGCAGGAACGTCTGCGTCGAGTTGCACCCGTCGAGCAGCGCCGCTTCCTCGAGCTCCTTCGGGATCGTGTCGATGTACCCCTTGAGATTCCAGATCGCGAACGGCAGCGCACCCGAGGTGAGCGCGAGACCCACGCCCAGGAGCGAGTTCCGGAGGTTGAAGTTGAAGTCGCCCATGTCGATGGTGATCTTGTTGAGCAGCACGAAGAGCGGCGCGAGCGCCGCGACCGACGGCACCATGAGCACGGCGACGATCGCGATCATGAGCGCCTGGCGTGCCGGGAAGCGGAAGCGCGAGAAGGCGTACGCGGCCGCGACGCCGAGGGCCAGCGACGCGAACGAGACGCCGGCCCCCAGCAGGAAGCTGTTGAACACCAGCTGCGGCAGCGTCACCGGGTTGGACGTCGGCTTCGCGAGGACGTCGAGGTACGCCTGGAGCGACGCGCCCGGCGGGATGAGCGTCAGCTCCGTCGGGCGCGAGATGTTGCGGGGGTCGAGCGACATGCTGATGACCCACAGCAGCGGGAACAGCACGGTGAAGCTGATGAAGATGAGGATCGCCTGGTACATGAGCTGCCGGCCCAGCCCGGTCCCGCCTCCAGTCGCCCGCTCGCGCACGCGAGACAGGCTGAACATACGCGGCCGCGCGATCGGCAACGTCCCCTGAGCCAGCGACCTAGACATACGACTCTGTCGCCTTCGTGATGCGATTCGTGAGCAGCGTCAGCACCAGCAGGATGATCATCGTGTAGATCCCGAACGCGGCCGCGAGGCCGTATAGGCGGTTCTCGTTCACCAGCCGGAACGCGGTCGTGACGAGGATCTCGGTCTGGCGCAGCGGCCCGCCGCCCGAGACCATGTAGATCAGGTTGAAGAGGTTGAAGGTGACGATCATCCCGTACATCGCGGCCGGGATCATCGCCGGCCGCAGCAGCGGCAGCGTGATGTTGAAGAACTGCTGGCGGCCCGACGCGCCGTCGATCGCCGCCGCCTCGTAGAACTCCTTGCTGATGCTCTGGAGCGCGCCGGTCGCGATGATCGTCATGAACGGCCAGCCCAACCAGATGTTCGTGATGAGCAGCGCGAAGTACGAGAGCGGCAGCGGCAGCCACGGGATCGGCGGGTCGACCTGGTCGATCCAGCGGATATGGAAGTGGTCCGGCGTGACGCCGAAGAGACCGCCGATCGACGCGAGCGCCTGATTGATCGCGCCGTAGTCGGTGTCGAACATGTTCCGCCAGACGGTCGCGACGACGAGCGTGGGGATCACGATCGGAAGGACGAAGATCGCGCGGTACAGGCCACGGAACCACACGCCCTTGGCGTTGAGCAGGACGGCGATGAGGATGCCGATCGTGATGTGGAAGATGACGTTCGAGAACGTCCAGAAGAGGTTGAACGCGAGCATGCCCCAGAAGTTGAAGTTCGCGATCTGCGCCACCTGGTTGGTAATGAGGTTGATGTAGTTCTCGATGCCGACGAAGTTCGCGGCGGGCGCATCGAAGCGCAGGTTGCGCAGCCCGTAGTCGGTGAACGACATGTAGACCTGGAAGAGGATCGGCCAGTAGGTCACGGCCAGCATGATCAGCAGGGCGGGCAGGATGTAGAGGTACGCCGTGAGCCAGCGCGGACGGCCGCGCTGCGAGCCCGCCGGTTCGGCGAGCTTCGCCTCGTCTATCGAAGCGTCAATGACCGCGGCCATCGCTCCTCCGAATGATGCGCCGGGGGAACGTGCTCGCGCACGCTCCCCCGGCCGCGGCTATTTCTTGTTCGCCTTGTTCATGGCCGCGCATGCCTCGGCGATGCCGGCCTGTGGTGTCGACTTGCCTTCGATGATCTTCGTGACCGCGTCGCCGAAGGGACCCCAGTAGTTGCCGAACTCCACGGTCTGCGGCCGCGCGAATCCGGTCGCCGATGCTTCAGCGAAGCTCTTCACGAGCGGGTCGCTGACGGTGACGTCGGTGCGCACCGGCACGTCGCCGGCGACGTCCGCGTAGGCCTTCTGCCCGGCGGCGTCGGTGATCGCGAGCGCGAGTGCGATGGCGCCATCGACGTTCTTCGCGCTCGAGTTGATGTACCAGCCGTCGACGCCGGTGAGCGGTCCGGCCTTGCCCTTGGGCCCGGCCGGGATCGGCGCGACGCCGAGCTTGGCGCCGAGGTCCTTCTTGTAGTCGCCAAGGACCCACGGGCCGTTGATGATCATGTCGACCTGACCCTGGCGGAACGATGTGTCGGCGCGTCCGCCGTCGGTCTCGAACCTACCGCCGGCCTTCTTCAGGTCGAGCTGGTACTGCATCGCGTCGGCCCAGCCGCCCTGATCAGCGACGCACTTGCCGCTGTCGTCCAGCAGCTTGCCACCGAACGCCTGCGGCCAACCGAAGAGGTGATAGCCGTTCTGGTTCTGCACGATCGTCTTGCCGGCCTTCACCATGGTCATGAGCTCGTCGGTGGTCTTCGGCGGGGTCGGGACCTTGTCCTTGTTGTAGTAGAGCGCGACCGCCTTGAAGAGCATCGGGACGCCGTAGAGCTTCCCGCCGACCTTCAGGCCGTCGACGCCGAGCGGCGCGACCTTGTCGAGCTTGCCCTTCAGCTTGTCGTCGAGGGCGAGCAGCAGGTTGGCGCGGACCTCGTTGCCGAGCTCGTCGTTCGGCGCGGTGAAGAGGTCCGGTCCGCCGCCGGCCGCGGCCTCGGTCTGGAACTTATTGAAGACCTGATCGAAGGGGACCTGGAGCACCGTGATCTTCGCGTCCGGGTTCGCCTTCTTGATCGTGTCGATGATCTGGTTGAGCGCGGTCTCCTCGGATCCACCGGTGCCGTACGCGTGCCAGAGCGTGATGTTCCCCTTGATCGCACCGGCCGCGACGCCGCCGCCGGTGGTGCCGCCCGTGCCGCCGCACGCGGTGGCGACGAACAGCGCGGTGACGAGTAACGCGATCGCCTTCAGCTTCATGCCCATTCCTTTCCTGTGACTAGTGCGATGACGCGACGCGTCGCTATCGCGACGCGACGCGGATGAGATCCGATCTCGGTCTCCGATACGGCCCTCCCTTCTCCCTCTCCGCAGTCTTGATCTCCGTGTCGTTCGTCGATTCACGCAGCCGCAGCTCGGTCGCGAGAACGAGCGTCTCGCGCGCGGCACCCTCGTCGAGTGCGCGGATGAGCAGGCGCGTCGCGGCACGTCCCTTCTCGGCGATGGGCTGATGGACCGTGCTCAGCGCCGGCTGGCTCGCCCAGGCGAGCGGGATGTCGTCGAAACCGATGACCTCGAGCTCGTCCGGCACGTTGATGCCGAGCCGTCGCGCGGCGCGAAGCGCGCCGAGCGCCATGATGTCGCTCACGGCGAGGACCGCGGTGGGCCGCCGGCCCGCCGCCCACGCCGCGGTGAAGGCGTCGTCGCCGCC
>JBKPCZ010000062.1:0-3619 GCA_046727665.1 Chloroflexota bacterium | reverse complement strand
ACGTCGATGCGGACGCCTCGGGCGGCGATGAGCCACGCCGCGATCGCGTGCGCCGAATCCTCGGCCGTCGCATCGCGATCGACGTCGAACGTCACGTCGGCGTCCGCGTACGCGGCCTTTCGCTCGCGCAAGACCGCTCGCGCGCGATCCGCGGGCGCGACGTCCTGATCCGGCCGCTTCGCCATCGTTGCAGCGATGCCGGCCGTGACGCGCTCGAGCGAGCCGCGCAGCCCGATGATCAGACCGAGCTCGCGCATGCGCCGGCGATTGTCCTCGCGGATCGGCGCACCGCCTCCGGTATCGACGACCGTCCATGCCGGTGTCGGCCGCAGCGCCGCGAGGAACCGGGACTCGAGATCGCGGAAGCTGTCCATGCCGTCCTGTTCGATGGTGTCCTTGTTGCTCTTGCGCGCGCGCCGCTCGATCGCGCGGTCCATCTCGACCACACCCGCGCCGAGCCTGCGCGCGAGGAGCGGGGCGACGGTGCTCTTGCCGATGCCCGGAGGCCCGACCAGGAAGAGGTACACGGGCTAGCGGCGCTGGTCGATGGGTCGCAGGCGCGCGCGATAGCGCTCGACCGCGGCGACGAGGTCGTCCGCGGTGTCGCAGCCGAACTTCTCCAGCAGCGCGTCGGCCAGCACGAACGCGAGCATCGCTTCCGCGACGACGCCCGCGGCGGGCACGACGCACACGTCGCTGCGCTCCACGTGCGCTGGCGACGGCGCGCCGGTCCGCAGGTCCGCGGATGGCAGCGGCTTCATGAGCGTCGAGATCGGTTTGAACGCCACCTCGACGACGATGTCCTCCCCGTTGCTCATGCCGCCCTCGAGGCCTCCGGCGCGGTTGCGTGTCCGCGTGAAACGGCCGTCCTGCACGGCGATCGGATCGTGCACCGCGCTCCCGCGCTCGCGCGCCGCGGCGAACGCGTCGGCGAACTGCACGCCCTTCGCGCTTTGGATCGAGAGCAGGGCCTGCGCGATGCGTCCATCGAGACGCCGGTCCCACTGCGCCGAGGTGCCGATCCCGGCCACGACACCGCTGGCGCGAAGCGCGACGATCCCGCCGAGCGTGTCGCCGGCATCGCGCGCCGCCGCGATCGCGGCGACCATCGCGTCCGAGCGCGTCCGATCCGCGCAGCGCACCTCGCTCGCCTCGACCGCATCCACCTCGAAGCGAGGGTCGCTCTCGACGTCGCCGATCGCCTTCGTCTCGCTGCGGACCTCCATGCCGACCAGCCTCAGGACCGCCTTCGCCACCGCGCCCGCCGCGACGCGCGCGGCCGTCTCGCGCGCGCTCGAACGCTCGATCACGTCGCGGACGTCCTCGTGCCCGAACTTGAGGGCGCCGGCCAGGTCAGCATGGCCGGGTCGAAGGCGCGTGACCGCCGCGGGCGGGTCCAGCACGGGCTCGACGCTCATCACGCGCTCCCAGTTCACGGCATCCCGATTCGCGATCTGCAGCGCTATCGGAGCGCCGGTCGACCGTCCGTGTCGCACACCGCCGGTGATGTTCACGGCGTCGCGCTCGATGCGTTGCCGTGCGCCACGACCGTAGCCGAGCTGCCGCCGCCGCAGATCACCGTCAATGTCCGCCGCGGCGATCGGGACGCCGGCAGGAACGCCGTCGAGGACCGCGACGAGGCCGGGCCCGTGCGACTCGCCGGCGGTGATGAGTCTCATATCGCGCGCGGAAGCGCGGACCGCATCACGGCGAGCGGCGCCTCGCGGCCCGTCCAGAGCGTGAACGAGCGCACGGCCTGATGAAGCAGCATCGAGAGTCCGTCGACCACGCGCACATCTTGAGCCTCGCGCGCGCGACGGACCAGCGGCGTCTCGGCGCGCGTGGGCACGAGGTCCACCACGATCCGGGGCAGCTCGGTGAACGAGAACTCCGCGAGCAGATCCTCGCCATGCAGGCCGACGGGGGTGGCGTTGACGAGCACGTCGACGCGCGCGGTCCGTCGTGCATCGGCCCAGGGCAACGCTCGTGCGGGCATGCCGGCCGCCTGAGCGAGAGCGCTGGCGCGATCGAGACTGCGCGCCGCGACGAGGACGGTCCGTGCCGCGCTCAGCGCGCTCACGCACGCACGCGCCGCTCCGCCTGCCCCGAGCAGCATCACGTCCTTGCCGGTCACGTCGACGTGCGCGGCTGCGAGCGCGCGGGCGAAGCCGTACCCATCGGTGTTGTCGCCGACCAGGCGCGCTGAGCGACGCACGATCGTGTTCACCGCCCCGATCCGCCGAGCCTCCTCAGCGAGCTCGTCGACGAGACGGAGCGTCGCCTCCTTGTGCGGGATCGTCACGTTCGCGCCGAGGACGTCATCAGCGCGGAGCGCCTCGACGAAGTCCGCGAGCCGTTCGGGCTCGACGTCACGCACCTCGTACCGATGCGGGAGACCGAGCGCCGTGAACGCGGCGTTGTGCATCGCCGGCGAGAGCGAATGCGCCACGGGGTGACCGAGCAGGTACACGATCGCCATCGCTACTTATTGCCGTACTTGATCAATCTCGGCCTTCGGCCGGAGACACGCTCAAGGCTGGTGGTTTCGCTCGTCGCGCACGCTCGCTTCGCTCGCTGAACAGGGGCCCCTCCCCCTGAGCCGCTCCTCGCTCATTTGTTTCCGTACTTCACCCGATTGGCCTCGTGCTCCTCGGACGTGATGGCGAAGGCGTGCCCGCCGGTGCCGTCGCTCTTGGCGACGAAGTAGAAGTACGGCACGTCGGCCGGCTTCGCCGCCCCTTCGAGCGCAGCGACGCCGGAGTTCGCGATCGGGGTCGGCGGCAAGCCCGGATACAGATACGTGTTGTACGGCGAGTCGATCTTGAGGTCGTCGAGCGAGAGCTCTCGCCAGTCGCCGATGGCGTACTGGATCGTCGGATCCGCGTCGAGCTTCATGCCGATCTTCAGACGGTTGGTGTAGACCCCGGCGATCGTCGCGCTCTCGCTGCGGTCGCGCGCCTCTCGCTCGACGATCGAGGCGAGCCTCACGATGTCGTAGATCGGCACCCTTCGGTCTGCCGACGCGGCGCGGAGTGTCGCGCCGACCCTGCGCTCGAACGTGTCCAGCAGGATCTCGACGATCTGCGGCGCGGTCGTGTCCGGACGCATGAAGTAGGTGTCCGGGAACAGGTAACCCTCGAGCGACGCCTTCGGGTCCAGCGCCGCGAGCACGGTGTTCTTCCGATCGCCGACCACGGCCGCCGCGGTGAAGGCCTCCTTGCTGATCGACGGAAAGGCCTTGTTCACCGCCGTCGCGACCTCGGTGAGACGCCAACCCTCGATGATGCGCAGGACGATCTGCTCCCCCGGGGCCTTCTCGAACAGCTTCGCGAGCTCGCGCGGCGTGAGCGCCGCCGAGACGGTGTAGGTCCCCGACTGCAGCGCGTTCTCCCGCTCCGAGTCGTAGAGGACGTAGTCGAAGGCGAGCGCGGAGCGGATGACGCCTTCCCGCTCGAGATGCTTCGCGATCTCACCGGCCGTCTCGCCACGCGCGATCACGAAGGGTCGCGTGTCCGCGCGCGTGTCGAGGGCAAGATCCACGTCATTCCGTAACCGGTCCGCGACCAGACCGCGCACGATGTCCTGGCGCAACAGCGTGTCGTGTTAGGTCACATATGCG
>JBKPCZ010000061.1:0-7138 GCA_046727665.1 Chloroflexota bacterium | reverse complement strand
GCCGGCGCCAGCGACGAGAACTCCTCCCAGTCTTCGAGGAACAGGCTCGCCTCGTACAGCTGCGACATGTTCCCAACGATCCCGTTCAGCTGCCCGTTCAGCTGCTGGCTCGCCACCACCGCCGCGCCCGCCTCCGCCACGCCGATCCGGTGCTCGATGACGAGATACGCCAGCGCGCCGTACGTCAGCGCGGTCACCATCGCCGACGCGCCGCTGCTGAGCGCCTGGTAGCGCGCTCGCTTGTTCAGGTTCTTGCGCAGCTCCTCGAGCCGCTCGTTCGAGAGGCGCTCGTACAGCGCGCGCAGGTAACCGGCGAGGCCGAAGGCGCGGATCTCCTTGGCGTACTCGCGCTGCGTGAAGAGGTTGAACACGTAGCCGCGCCGCCGCTCGTTCGGCGTCATGGATCGGAAGAAGCGGTACATCGTGCGGCTCGTCGCCATGCTCGCGAGCCACATCGGCACGAAGCCGATCACCGCGATGAGCAGCAACACCGGCTGGAGCACGTACAGCGCGGCCGCGACACCAATGATGAGTGCGACGCCGCGCACGAGCCCGATCGCCGCTCCGGTGACGCCCATCATCCGGCCCATGGCGTTCATCGCGCGCCGCAGCAGGTCCTGGAACTCCGGCGTTTCGAAGCGCTTGAGGTCGATCGCGATGATGCGGTCGAGCAGGACCGAGTTCGTGTGGCGCTCGACGATCGCCGACAACAACGACTGCTGCTGGTTCTGCACCAGGTTGGCCGCACTGCCGAGGAGCGAGAGCCCGATCGTCGCGACGAGGAGCTGCCCGACCCGGCCGACGTCGCCGCCGCTGCCGGTCGCAAGCACGGCGGCAATGAGGTCGCGCGTGATGACCAGTTGCGCCCCGACGATGACCGCGCTCACGCCCTGTGGCGCCAGGCTGACGAGGAAGCGCCCCGGTGCCGCCGCCCAGACGAGCCGGAACGATGAGGCGAGCACGCGGGGCACGCGTCTCAGCTGGCGCCGCTCGGCTGGCGGCTCTTCGGTCGAGCCGCCCCATTTGAAGATCACCGATCGAGGTTAGCGCCGCTGCTCGGTCGACCGCTCGAAATCACCTCGGCCGACGGGATACGCTGATGGTGACAAATGCGGGACGGTCCACCGTCCCAGCCCACTGATGGGAAGGGGAGAAATTGGTCAAGTCACTCACGCTGCTCGTCGCGCTCGTTGTCGGCCTGGTGCTCAGCGCCGGTCCGGCGAACGCCGTCACCGACGGCGCTCTCGATGGGAACGGTCATCCCTACGTCGGTCTGATGGTCGCGCAAGACGCCAAAGGGACACCGCTGTGGCGCTGCAGCGGCACGCTCATCTCGTCGCGCATCTACCTGACGGCCGGTCACTGCACGGAAGCACCGGCGGCGCACATCGAGATCTGGTTCGACGCCGATGTTGAGTCGGGGATCCCTGGGAACGGGTATCCGTACGACGGCGACATCGGAGGCACGCCGTACACGCACCCTCAGTACGACCCGAATGCGTTCTACCTGCACGACCTCGGCGTCGTCGTGCTCGACAGGCCGTTCAAGATGAAGAAGTACGGCAAGCTGCCCGCGCTGGAGGCAAACAGCGCGTACGCCGCCGCGAACCCGGGCTCGTCGGCGACCTACACGGCGGTCGGGTACGGCCTGCAGAAGAGCTTCCCGGACGCGGCGTCCTGGAAGGAGCACAACGTCCGGGTCCGCATGGTCGCGTACCCGTACCTCGTCCAGATCGACGGCGGCCTCGTCGGTGACTACTCGATGCTGTTGTCGAACAACACGAGCAGCGGCGGCACCTGCTTCGGTGACTCGGGCGGCCCGAACTTCATCGATGGCTCGACCGTCATCGGAGGCGTGACGTCGTTCGGCCTCAACGGCAACTGCGCCGGTACAGGCGGTGTGTATCGCGTCGACAAGCCCGACGACCTCAACTGGCTCTACGGCGCGTTCGGCTCGTATTTGTAATCGCGCCCAGCGATGACGTGAGAAGGGCCGCCCGAAAGGGCGGCCCTCTTCTATTTCAGTTGCGCTGCGTGGTCACTGCGAGGTGACCTTCATCTCGTTCGGGATCACGTGGATCCAGGGCTGACCGGGAGAGAGCAGGATCTGCTCGCCGGCGGCGTTCCTGAAGACGAAGGGCGAGAGGTCGTCCTTGCGTGACCACGTGCCCTCCTGGCGAAGGCCGTCGCGGAACACGATCGCAGCACCCGTGCCGGTCATGCGCATGTCGTTCGAGAGCGCGCCCGAGGCGTCGACGATGTCCGGCACGTCCCAGATCTCAGTCTGGATGATGACGACGTCGGTCGCCGCCACCGGCTTGTTGGTGAGCGCGTCCACGTCGCGAGCCGCGCGCCCCGCAGCGTTCTGGAAGCGCGCGTAGGTCTTCGTGGCCGGGTCGTACGTGTAGCTCACCGCGGACGTGTCCGCGCGGTAGGGAATCGAGATCTCCGTCGCGATCGCGCCGCCGGCCATACCCGCGAGCGTCGCGGGATGGTCCTGTGACACGAGGAATGCCCACTTGGGGATGTCGTTCGCCTTCTCAGCGCCGAGCTTCTTCAGGTTCTCGCGCTGGTTCGCCGCGCTGGTGAACAGGTTGTACGGCGCGGCGCGGAAGTTCACGCGGAAATAGCCCTGCGCGTGGTCGGCGGAGAGCTCGACGTACTTGCCTTGCTCGGCGTCTTTGCTGATGAGCGACCACGCGTAGGCCGACGTGCCCGAGTACACGAGCGCGCCGCGCACCATGGGTGTGAGCGAGCGATCGACGAGCCTCGCCGACCGCACGCCACCGATCGTCGCGGGATCCTGGGCATGGAACACGGCGGCGAGCCGCGTGACGCCTCCCTCGACGATGATCTCGAACACCATGTCGGCCTGCGTGATCCCGTAATGCGGTCGCGCGGCGGGAGCGTTGTCGATCTTGACGAAGAGCGGCTTGCGGTCGGTTGCCGCGCCGCTCGCGGTCGGCAGGCCGCTCAGCGGCCAGCATTCCTCGCAGGGCGCCGCGGGGTCCAGGGTGGCGCGGGGTGTCGGACTCGGGCGCACGGCCGCCGAGGCTGACGGCGAGAACTCGATCGTCTTCGGACCGCCGCATGCGGCGGCGATCACGCTGATGGCGAGGAGAAGGGCCAGAGAGCGGAGGTCGGTGCGATCGAAGCGCATCTGTGACGACTCTAAATGAGCGCCGAGCACAAGTCATGCATAGGCGTGACGTGGAGGTGCGGCATGCCGCAGAAAGCTTGGAGCGACAAACGCGAGCGTCAGTACGAGCACATCAAGGAGAACGAGAAGGAGCGCGGCCGGTCGGAAGACACGGCGGAGCGTATCGCCGCGGCCACGGTGAACCGCACGCGCACGGCGAAGGGCGAGACGAAGGAGGCCAAGTCTCCGGCGGAGCGGAGCAGCGCGCAGCGCGCGGCGTCGTCCGCGAGCCGCAAAGCAGGGAAGCGGTAGCGGGACTCGACCGGGCGCACATAGCGAGAGCGGGTGATGTCCGGCACCTTGCTGTGTGCTAGCCTCAGTACAGAAAATCACTCGGGTCCCTCAGAAATAGCCGGCGAAACGCGTCGGTGACCAGCGAGCCGAGTCACATTTCGGCTCGCTTTTTTGTTGCCCCGCAAAGGAAATCAGTTGATCTCGCTTGCCCCCGATCTCGACCGTGCTGTGAAGCAGCTCGGCTGGACCACCTTCACGCCCGTTCAGGAACTCGCCATACCGGCGCTTCGCGCGGGCCGCGATCTCTTCGTCCAGGCGCAGACCGGCACCGGGAAGACCGGTGCCTTCGCGCTACCGATCCTCGAGCGCGTCGAGGGGCGCGCCGGCGCGCCGTTCACCCTCGTCGTCGTTCCCACCCGCGAGCTCGGCCAGCAGGTCGCGCGCGAGGTCGAGCTGCTCGGCCGTTTCCGTCACGCGCGCGTCGTCGCCGTATACGGCGGCGTCGGCTACCGCGCGCAGGAAGACGCCCTTCGTCGCGGCGCGCACGTCGTCGTTGGGACGCCGGGACGCCTGCTCGATCTCGCGTCGCGTCGCACGCTCGACCTCTCCCGTATCCGCGTCCTCGTGCTCGATGAGGCGGATCGGCTGCTCGACCTCGGGTTCGCCCCGGACATCGCGCGCATCGTCGCGCTGCTCAAGGGTCCGCGCCAGACCGCGCTCTTCTCGGCGACGCTGACGAACGATGTCCGCGCGGTCGCCCGCCGCTACACGAAGGATCCGGTGAGCGTCACCATCAAGCCCGAGGAGCCGACCGTCGCGGCCATCGATCAGGCGTGGATCCAGGTGCGCGAATCGGACAAGGTGGCCGCGCTGCACGAGATCCTGCGCCGCGAGGACGTCGTGCGCACGCTCGTGTTCCGGCGCACCAAGCATGGTGCCGACAAGCTCGTGAAGGCGCTCGCGCATCTGGGCAGTCCCGCGCGCGCTCTCCACGGCAACGTGGGCCAGCACGAACGCGAGCGCGTGCTGGAAGGATTCCGCAGCGGCCGCATCCGCACGCTCGTGGCGACCAACCTCGCCGCGCGTGGCATCCACGTCGACGACATCGGTCACGTCGTGAACTTCGACTTTCCCGAGGACGCGGAGACGTTCGTGCACCGCACCGGTCGCACCGGCCGCGCGGGACGGCGCGGCGTCGCGTTCACGTTCGTGAACGAGACGCAACACGCCGCGTTCGCGGACCTGCGACGCCGCGCTAAGGTGCCATTCCGCCAGGAGCGGCTCGGCCAGGAGCGGCGCGGCGCGGGCGCGCGGGTGGCGACCGTCGCCTAGCGGCGCTCAGCGCTCGCCGTTCGGCAGCACGTCCTCCTCCATCGGATCGAAGCCGGTCGTCGTCTCCTTCGGCGGCCTGCGGCCCTCGTTCCCCTTCGCGAACGGCGTGATCGCGAAGCGTGCGACAGCGCCGGCCGACACCTCCACGAGCGCCGCGCGCTTTCCCGTGACGCGCGCGTCGTCGGGGACGAACACCTTGTAGCGGCCGGGGACGAGATCGACGAAGGCGACGTAGCCGAGACCGTCGGTGAGCCGCGATAGGACGAGCGCGTCGGTCTCCGGATCGCGCAGCTCGACGAGGATCTGATCGATGGCTGTTCCGGTCGTCGCGGTCACCGTTCCGGCGAGATGCCCGCGCGTCGGCGCCGTCTTCCAGGGCATCGTCGGCACCGTCGCCGGCGACGAGAAGACCGGCGGCAGCACCGTGTCGTACTCGGACGGCTGCGTCAGCGCCCGCGTGAGCTCGGCCCGCGCTATGTCCGTCGTATATCCCAGGGGAGGCGTGGCGCAGAACGGCGCGACCGAGAGGCAGTCCGGCGAGCGGTACGAATAGCCGACCCAGCCGATCGCGCTGTTGCCATTCGCGTTCGGAGTGAGCGCCTTGCGTATCTGGGCCACGCTGCCTGCGATGAAGTTCAAGTAGATCGCGGATCCGATCGCCACCTGGCGTGCATACGTGTTGTCCCGGGCGAACTCGTTCCACTCCAGATACATGCGCCGCTGGTTGTTCGGCTCGGTGGTGAAGTGCTCGCGTTTGTAGTTCATGGGGATGTTGATGTCGAGGATCCCCTCCTCCATCCACCCGCGCCAGTCCTGCACCACCTCACGGTAAGTGCGCGTCGCCTCCCAGCCGCCGGGCACTGACACCGGTCCGTAGCCATACGTGATCGTGTCGGCGCTGATCGCCAGCTGCGGCTTGATCGCATAGGTCTCGACGTAGACCTTGCGGACGATGTTGGTGATCTGATCGCGCCGCCAGGCGAGCCACTGCGCGTCGTCCGGGCGCGGCTTGTCGGTGCGTCCGGTCAGCTGTTGGAAGCGGCCGACCGCGACGGGGTTGTAGCCCCACGCGGAGACGCCCGGGTAGGCCGCAAGGTTCTGATCGGGCAGGCGCACGCGGTCGAAGTTGAGGCCGTCGATGTCGTAATTCGCCGCGACGCTCGTGTACATGCGCACCATGTAGTCGGCGGCGTCGGGGTGCCCGGGATCGAGAAGGAAGTCGGCGCCGGCACGGTTTGCGCCGTCGTAGCGAAGCGAGATCCAGTTGTCCGAACCCGTCTTGGATGGTCCGTGCTGGTTGTAGACGTGAGTTGGATCGAGCGGCGCCGTGGCGCTGTTCCAGATGGCCGTGGTGATGATCCAGGCGTGCACCTGGATGCCCGCGGCGTGCGCCTTCGCGATGATCGAGTCGAGAGGATCGTAGGGGCGCGGAGCGATGCCAGCCTGCGTGCGCGGCATCATCGCGCGGTTGCAGAAGCAGTCGCCGCGCCGTCCCACCTGCACCACGAGCGCGTTCAGGTTCGCGGCCTTCGTCGCCGCGACGAGCTTGTCGATCTCCGCCTCGTTGAAGATTCCTTCCCCGAAGGCATCGACCCAGAAGGCGCGGAACTCGCTCTGCGCGGCGCGCGCCTGGGGCGCTCCGGGCTGCAGCAGGACCGCGAGGATGACGAGGAACGCGAACGCGCGACGCATCGACGCACCTCCGACGAAGATCCGCGGCGCATGGTGGTCGCGACGCGACCGCGGCGCAAACGTGGCGAGCGCTCGCTTAGCTGGGAGAACCCGGTCGCCGTGCCGGACTACATTCGGTGACGTGACGGATGTGGCTCACCCGCAGGAAGTCGACACCGAGAGGGGCGCGTGGCCGGCGCTGCCCTACGAGGAGTGGCGCGAGACGCGCGACACGCTGCACATGTACACGCAGGTCATCGGCAAGGTTCGCCTTGCGCTGTGTCCCTTCGAGCCGCAGTGGGCAAACGTCCCGCTGTATCTCACGGCGCGCGGCCTGAACACGACGCTGATCCCCGCGGGTCCGCGTTCGTTCGACGCCGAGTTCGACTTCTTCGATCACGCTCTGGTGATGCGTTCGAGCGAGGGGATCGTGACGCGACGGCCGCTGGGTGGACCGGTGGCCGACTTCTACACGGGCGTGATGAGCGATCTCGAATCCTTGGACGTCGACGTGACTCTCTCGGTGCTCCCTTCAGAGGTGACCGATCCCATCCGCTTCCCTGAGGATCGCAGCCACCGTACCTACGACCCGGAGTCGGCACATCGCTTCTGGCGTGTGCTGTCGTCGATCAACGTCGTCCTCAAGGAGCACCGCGCCCGCTTCAATGGCCGGACGACCCCGGTCCAGTTCTTCTGGGGAAC
>JBKPCZ010000060.1:0-3304 GCA_046727665.1 Chloroflexota bacterium | reverse complement strand
GGGCACACCCTCGAGCGCGCCCCACGCCGCTGGATCCTGCCACAGCAGCGTGCCCAGGTAGAGCGACACATCGGGTGCCGGGTACCCCCGGCCGATCGTCGCGGCGGCCGCGGCGATCTTCGCCGGATCCGGCGTGACGGCATCGTCTGCGATCATGCCGTTTTCGTGCGCCAGGCCAAGCGCGTCGAGAAACGCGCCCATCATCGGCCGCTGTTCAGCCAGGTGGTACACGATGAGCAGCCGGGCCGCGATCTCATCGGGCAGCTCCGGCACGCTGGCGAGGTAGCGGGCCTTGCGATCGTCGTCGAGGCCGCTCACCGTCTTCGGGCGAAACTTCATCTGCTTCGCGATGAGCGCCACGGCCTGCCTCTGTTCGTTCGCCGCTTCATCGGTGCTCCACAGCGCGGCCGCCGCGCGACGCCGCTGCTCCGCGGTCATCCGTTTCCACAAGCGCGAAGGCGTCAGCGTCTCCACGTCAACCTCCCTGGAGGTAGTCCGCGAAATACTCGTCGGTCGTCACGCGACGACTCGTGAGGCCGAGCGCGAACGCCTCGCCCGCGAACATCTCGATCTGCGCGCGATTCCGTTCGAGGCCGTATGGATGGAAATCTTCGCCCATCACGGCCGCGGTGTCTTCGAGCTCAGCCTCGAGCCACGGCGTCGCGTAGGGAAATCCGCGCTGCGCCGCCGTGAAACAATCGTTGGCGGCGATGAAGGCGTCGGTCAGGCTCTTCGCGACCCAAGGGTTCGCTTCCCACACCTCGCGCCGGAGCACGATGAGGTGCTGCGGCGGAAACGCGCCGGTCTTGAGAAAGTACTCCTGCTCTATCGGACGGAAGTCCGGAAACAGGCGCGCGATCGGTCCGGTCTTCGGATGGTATGCCTGAGGACGCGGTGGGCTGTAGATCGCGTCCAGCTCGCCAGCGATCAGCATGTCAGACAGTGACCGGCCGGGCAACGGCGCGTTCACGCGCGGGGGCAGCGTTTGATTCATCGCCGCGGAAGACCAGGCCGTGTCGACGTCGCCGATCCACCACTGGATCGCCGCCGGGTCCACACCGATGAAGCGCAGGAAGTGGCGATACCAGATCGAGCCGCTCGCGGTATAGCTGTACATCCCGATGCGCTTGCCGGCGAGGTCCGCGGGCTTCTGAATCGGGCCGCCTCTGCGGACGTAGAGATCGCGCGCCGTGAAGTTGCGCAGCGGAAACACGGGGAGCCCGACGTAGCGGCGATCCCCTTTGTCGATGCGGTAGAGATACTGCGCCATCGACCATTCGCCGCCCTGCACCGCAGGATCCTGGACAGCGCGACGGAGCATCTCGGCGCGCGCCGGCCAGGAGCCGCGGCTGCCCAGGATCATCGTGAGCGCGATCCCTTCCGGCTTCACTTCGCCGGTCGCGAGCGGCATGACGCGCGCATAGTCGGCGCAGGTGAGCGAGATGCGAATCTCTGCCATGACTCATACCTCCAGAGAATCGGCGAAGCTCACGCCGTCCAGAGATCGATCGGCGCGTCGCGTCCGCGCACCGCGTGCGGCCCACGCGGCTTCAAGCCCTGCAGCAGCGCGACGTCGGCGTTCTCGCGCTCGACGGCTTCGACCAGCGCGCCGCTGGCGACGATGGTGGCGTCGAGGTCCCGCGTCAGCGCCTGCAGGCGGCTCGTGACGTTCGTGGTGTCGCCCACGGTGGCGAAGGCCATGCTGCGCTCGCTACCGATGTCACCCGCCACGACCTGACCGTAGTGCACGCCCAGCCCCATGCGCATCGGCGGGAGCCCGTCCTTCGCGCGCTCGTCATTCCACGCGTTCAGGGCGACGAGCATGCCGCGCGCGCACGCCAGCGTATCCGTCGCGTCGCGCTTCCCCACGTCGGGCACCCCGAAGGTCGCCAGCAAAGCGTCGCCGATGAACTTCTCCAGGCAGCCGCCGTGGCGGAAGACTTCCTCCTCCATCCGGCCGTGGAAGGCGCGGAGCATCGCCATCACGTCCTCGGGCGTCATCTCTTCGGCCATCGTGGTGAAGCCGACGAGGTCCGCGAACAGCACGCCGACCGGTTGCCGCCGCACCTGGCCCAGCGGCTCGTCGCGCTCGGCCAGCACCTCGACGACCTTGGGCGAGAAGTAGCGCGCAAGATTTCCACGCTCGCGCTCGGCTTCGGCCCGTTCCGTCACGAGCGCACGCGAGCGGCGGACGAGCAGGGCGAGCCCGGCGCCGACGACGAGGAACACGATGACCTCGGTCTGGAACTTCAGATGCGAGACGTAGTTCGGCAAGAAGTACGTGGCGAGGCGCATGCGCATGTCGGCGCCGGGGGCATCGGTCACGACGTCGGCGCCGTAGAGGATCGTGAGGAAGCCCAGCGTCCAGGCGCCGATGCCGCACAGCGTGCTCCACACCAGGAGCCGCGGCCGGAACGAGAACGCCATCTGCATGAGCAGGACGAAGAAGTAGAGGAATGAGGCGAAGCGCAGCGGCATGGCCGGCGGGACCGCGGTCGTCGCGAAAGGGTTGGGCGCGAGCAGGACCGTCGCGAGCAACAACGAGTCCACCAGGACGAACGCATACGGCGCCGCCGGCGGCGCGATCGCGCGCGCATAGAGCCAGAGCTGCGCGAGCCCCGTGACGAGGAACAACGACCCGGTGCCCACCACCCACGCGTACGCCAGGCCCCGCTCCGGGTTCGCGTACGCCAGCCATGCGACCACCACGAGCACGGCCGCCGACCGGGCGGCGCTGGCCACCATGAGCCCGCGCCGCTCCTCCGCCGCGAACGCCGCGTCGAGGCGCGCCCGGGCCCCGCGATCGGAGGGCGTCGTCAGGAGGCCTCGAAGATCGCGCGCGGATTGCGCACGAGCATCTGCTCGAGCTGATCCTCCTTCACGCCCGCCTTCCGGAGCGCGGGGAGGATGTCGTCCGAGATGTGGGTGTAGTGCCAGAGCGGGCGCGTCCGCTTCTTGTTTTCCTCGGACACCATGTCGGTCCAGCAGTTCGCGTCGTGCGAGAGCACCATCTTGCCCGCGTAGCCTTCGGCGCAGAGCCGCGCGAGCACTTCGACGCGTTTCGCGGTCGGCAAGAAGTGCTCGAGGCCGAAGCGGTCCATCCCGATCGTGCTCCCCCGCTGCATCAGCCCGCGAAGATACTCGAGGTCGTCGCTGTCGCCGCTGTGGCCGATGATGACGCGGCTCAGATCGACGCCCTCCTGCGCGAAGATCGCCTGCTGCGTTTCGCCGACGCGGCCGGCGGCCCACGTGTGCGTGGAGATCGGCACGCCCGTCGCCTTCTGCGCGCGCGCGGACGCCCGCA
>JBKPCZ010000059.1:0-4618 GCA_046727665.1 Chloroflexota bacterium | reverse complement strand
TCTGATCCTGCTGCTTGTCGCGGCGGTCTTCACCGCACTGGTGCGGTCCAGCGCGGCGGTCATCGGTCTCGCGCTGTCGCTCGCGGCCAGTGGCCTCATGCCGCTCAGCGGCGCGATCCCCATCATCTTCGGCGCCAACATCGGCACCGCGGCAACAGCGCTGTTCGCGGCGATCGGCCAGAACGCCGAGGCGCTCCGCGTCGCCGCCGCCCACGCCGCCTTCAAGGTCGTCGGCGTGATCCTGTTCATCCCGTTCGCGGGGGTGTTCGCCGATCTCGTGGCGCGCACCGCACCCGACGTGCCCCGGCAGATCGCGAACGCACACACGCTCTTCAACGTCATCCTGGCGGCGGTCTTCCTGCCATTCACCCACGTCGCGGCGGATCTCTTCACGCGGCTCGTGCCCGACCGCGCCACGACATCGACGGGCGCCATCTACCTCAATCAGCAGACGATCGACACCCCGGCCGTCGCTCTCGGCCAAGCGCTGCGGGAGACCCTGCGGATGGGAGACATCGTGCAGCAGTCGCTGCGCGATTCGCTGACCGTGCTCGAGCGCGATGACGAGCGGCTCATGCGCGAGGTGATCGCGCGCGACGACGTGATCGACCGGCTCGAGGAGGACATCAAGCAGTTCCTGATCGGCCTTGGCGCGCAATCGCTCACCGAGGAGCAGTCGGAGCGAGAGACGGCCCTCATCTTCGTCATCGCCAACCTCGAGGAGATCGGCGATGTGATCGAGAAGAACCTCATGGAGCTCGCGGCCAAGAAGATCTCGGGTCACCACGTCTTCAGCCAGCAGGGGTGGACCGAGATCCGCGCGCTCCATGCCAAGGTGGTGGAGAACCTCGAGCTCGCGATGTCGGCGCTCGCTTCGAACGATCCGACGATCGCCGAGAAGATCATCCGCCACAAGAGCGTGGTCAATGTGCTGGAACGCCAGCTCCGTCAGACCCACATCCGGCGGCTGCACGAGGGACTGCGCGAGACGATCGACACCTCCAGCATCCACCTCGATCTCCTCGCCAATCTGAAACGCGCCAACTCGCTCGTCGCGGGTATCGCGTACGCGGTCCTGGGCCGGCACGCGGTGAGGGGGATCGAGGAATGACCCGCAGGTGAGCGGCCGGGCCTTCGTCGGCTGCTCGGGGTGGTCGTACACCTCGTGGCGGCCGAAGTTCTACCCGGAGGGTATGAAGAGCCGCGAGTTCCTGGGCTATTACGCGACGCGGTTCCGCACCATCGAGATCAACTACACCTTCAACCATCTACCGACGGAGAAGAACGTTTCCGAGTGGACCGCGGCGACGCCGGACGACTTCGTCTTCGGGCTGAAGGCCTCGCAGCAGATCACCCATCGCATGCAGCTCCGGGAGCCCGCGGAGACGCTGCCGATCTTCTTCGAGCGAGCGCGGCTTCTCGGCGCGCGGCTCGGGCCGATCCTCTTCCAGACCCCGCCCTGGGTGAAGCGTGACGACGATCGTCTCGCGATGTTCCTCGCGGCGCTGCCGCGTGACGTGCGCTGCGGGCTCGAGGTGCGCGATCCGTCGTGGTACGCGCCGGAGGTCTACGACCTCCTGCGGACGGCGAACGTCGCGCTCGTGCACGCGGAGGGGGAGAAGTCGCCGTCGCCGCCTGAGACCCTCGGCGAGACCGCGGACTTCTGCTACGCGCGTTTGCGGGAAAGGAACGGCTACAGCGAGGACGCCGTCGACGCCTGGGCGGCGCGGCTCCGCGTCCTGCTCGAGTCCGGCAAGGATGTGTACGCGTACTTCCGGCATGACGAGGACGGCTCGAACGCCCTGTCCGCCGAGCGCCTGCGACGCGCGATCTCGTAGCCGCCGTTGCGATCGGCGGCGGGCTCGTCTTCATCGTGACGGCGCAGCTCGCGCAGCGCCGCGCGCTCGGCAGGCGTGGCATGACGCTCCGGACCGCCGGCGGGCTTGCGGCGATCGCCCCCTACTTCTTCTGGGCGCCCTACGTCGTTATCGCGCTGCGACCGGGTCCTGAGATCGGCGTGCCCGAAGGCCTGGTGTGGGTCGGCCTCGCTCTGTGCGTTCTCGGTATCGCGTTCTCGCTGTGGTCGATCGCCACGCTCGGACGCCACTACGACCTCGTCCTCGAGGTGCACCAGGATCACGAGCTCGTCCGCCGTGGCCCGTACGCGCTGGTGCGGCATCCCGTTTACACCGGGCTGGCCCTGCACTTCGCGGGCGCCTGCATCGCGACGGGCAACGTCCTGCTCATCGTCGGGACGCTGCTCATGTCGTACCCGGCCTTCTACGTGCGCGCTCGCACCGAGGAGCGCCTGCTGCGCGAGCGATTCGGCGCCGCCTACGAGGCGTACGTGCGCGAAGTGCCTATGCTCGTGCCGCGCCTGCCGGCCGGCAGGGGCCGCGGAGGGAGGAGAACGAGATGAACTGGCTCGCGATCATCATCGCGGCGGTCGTGAACATGGTGCTCGGCTCGTTGTGGTTCTCGCCGGTGTTGTTCCAGAAGCGCTGGTTGGCGCTACGGGTCGGTGGACCGATGAGCGGTACGGCCAGCCCGCTCCTGTATGTCATCACCGCCGTGGGTGCGCTTGTCAGCGCCATCACGCTGGACTGGATCATCGGCCTCGCCGGCGCGAGCTCGCTCAGCGGTGGCGCGATCATCGGCCTCTACTGCGGTCTCGGATTCGTCGCGCCGGCGATCCTCTCCGACCACCTGTTCAACGAGCGGCCGCCGATGCTCTACCTGATCGTCGCGGGCTTCCCGATCGTCGGCCTGCTGCTCATGGGCGCGATCATCGGAGCGCTCGGCGCCTAGGGGATGGACTACCCGCTCGACCTGCGCTTCCGGTTGATCTCGTTCGGTCCACAGATCAATGTCCTCGACGCTGGCGGTCGATCGGTCGCGTACGTGAAGCAGAAGGCCTTCCGTCTCAAAGAGGACGTCGAGGTGCACACCGACGAGTCGCGGCAGACGCCCCTCTGGCGCATCAAGGCCGATCGGATCATCGATTGGAGCGCGGCGTACCGCATCACCGACGCGAACGGCACTTCCGTCGGGACGCTGCGGCGCAAGGGCGGGCGCTCGCTCTGGCGCGCGACATACGTGATCACCGATGCCAATGAACAGGAGGTGGGCGGGATCCGCGAGAAGGACCCCTGGACCAAGGTGCTGGACGGCCTGCTCTCGATCATCCCGATCGTCGGCGACCTCAGCGGTTACTTCATCAATCCGACGTACGTCGTGAGCCGCGGCGAGGAGCCGATGCTCGAGGTCCGGAAACGACCCGCCTTCTTCGAAGGCCGATTCGCCATCGAGCAGGTCGGGACGCTCGATCCGCGCAGTGAGGCGCTGTTCCTCGCCAGCGTCATGATGATGGTCCTGCTCGAGCGCGGGAGAGGTTAGGGACGATCCCGGTCGGTTCCGGCGTTGCCGGCACCGATCACTGCAGGAGCGCCGCCGTCGCGGTGAGCTCCTCTTCGGAGCCCATCGCCACGACCAGGTCGCCGTCCTCGAGACGGAGCTCGGGGTTCGGATTCACGTGCATCCCGCCGTCGCGACGGCGAAGCGCCAGGAGACGCGCGCGCCCGGAGTCGAGCAGGCCCGCATCGTGAAGGCTGCGTCCGCGCGACCGGCACGCTGCGCCGACGAGGATCTCCTCGATGCCGATGCTGCCGCCTCCGTGACGCATGGTCTCGATGACGTCGACGACGGCGGGACGCAGGGCGAGCTCCGCCATGAGGCGTCCGGCCATGCGGTAGGGGGACACGATCCGGTTCGCGCCGGCGAGCTCGAGCCGCCGGATCGACTCGGGCTGTCCCGCACGCGCGGTGATGAACAGACCCGGGTTGAGCGCGCGCGCGGCGAGCGTGATGTACACGACGCGCTCGTCGGAGTCGACCACCGCGAGCAGCCCCTTGGCGTGCGCGATCCCCGCCGCGCGCAGGATGTCCTCGGCGGCGGCGTCGCCTTCGACGAAGAGCCGTCCCTCCCGGCGCAGGCGCGCGACCGGATCGGGATTGGTCTCCACCACGACGTGGCGCACCCGCTGCCGGTCGAACTCGGCCGCGATCTGCGTCCCGATGCGTCCGTAGCCGCAGATGATGAAGTGATCGCGCAGCATCTCGATCTCGTTCGTCATGCGTCGCTGCCTCCGGAAGAGCGCGAATCGGCCCTCGGCGAGCGTCTCCGCGAAGACGCCGAACGCGTACAGCATCGCACCGACACCGCCGATGATGAGCGTGACCGTGAAGAGGCGCCCTGCGGCGCTGAGCGGATGGATCTCGCCGAATCCGATCGTGGCGATGGTGGTGATCGTCATGTAGAAGGCGTCGAGGAAATTCCAGCCCTCGATGAGCATGTACCCGACGGTCCCGTACGCGGCCGCGCTGAAGACGAGGACCGCTGGCAGGCGGAACCTACGGAGCGGATTCTCGACCTCGAGCATCGCGGCGGTCATTGTGCGCCCCGGCGCGTTCGACCTCGGTCAGGTGACGGAGGGACGTCGCTTGGGGAAGAGCCGCACGGCGAACGCGGACGCGGCGATCGTGATCGCCGCCGCGGCGAGGGTCGCGCTGAACTGGGAGGACGTGACCACACCCGCCGCGACCCCCAGCCCGAGCACGAC
>JBKPCZ010000058.1:0-11955 GCA_046727665.1 Chloroflexota bacterium | reverse complement strand
GTTCCGAGACTCTCGACCGCGTCCTCTTCCGCCTCAGGCGGAAGCTCGCCTCTCGCGATGGCGCTGCGGACGAAACGCAGCAAGTCGCGCTTCGTGGCCAGCTTGTCGCGCGCCGAAGACGTCCCTTCCGTCATGTCCCGCGCCTCCCCAGGGCGCACGACCACCCACCGCCTGGCTCAGCCCCTCACGACTTACCGAGCGCCGTGCGGCACGCTACCTTCCCGGCCAGGCTTGTCAAGGCGTCTTTCGATGTGAGTCGCTCAAGCGCGCCAGCCACACAGACAAACGGAGAGGCCGCCTTCCGGCGGCCTCTCTCAACACGAGCTCGCTGGTTCGACTACTCGGCTGGTTCTTTGAGATCCGCCTCGGTGGGCTCGACGTCCGCGAGGTCCTCGAGCTCCTCGCCGTTCTCCTCGTCCTCGTCGTCGTCGAGATCCTCGAGCGACAGCTCTTCGGGCGGGAGGGTCGGCAGCTCCTCTTCCTCGTCGGTGCCGAACATGGCCGCGAGCGCGCGCGCCTTGGGCATCCACTCGAGCTGCTCGCGGCGTGAGGGCAGACCCGTGCCCGCGGGGATGAGTTTGCCGATGATCACGTTCTCCTTGAGGCCGAGGAGGCGGTCCTTCTGACCCATCGTTGCGGCCTCGGTGAGGACGCGCGTGGTCTCCTGGAAGCTGGCGGCCGCGAGGAACGAGCTCGTCGACAACGACGCCTTGGTGACGCCGAGCAGCACGGTCTGCGCCGTGGCCGGCTCGCCGCCCGCAGCGATGGTCCGCGCGTTGATGTCCTCGAACTCGAACCGGTCGAACAGCTCCATCGGGAGCAGCTCGGTGTCGCCGGCCTCCTCGATGCGGACCTTGCGCAACATCTGGCGGACGATGATCTCGATGTGCTTGTCGTTGATCGTCACGCCCTGGCTGCGGTAGACGCGCTGGACCTCGTTGACCATGTACTTGTGGACGGCCTCGCGGCCGGAGATACGCAGGATGTCCTGCGGATTCGCCGAACCTTCGGTGAGGAAGTCGCCGGCGGAGACCTTCTGGCCGCTCTCAACGTTGAGGCGAGCGGCGTGCTCGACGTCGTAGGCGCGCTCCTCGACCTCCTTCATGGCGATCGTGAGCTTGCCGCTCCCGGCGACCTTCAGCGTGCCGGAGACCGGCGACGGCATGTCGGTCTTGCCCTTGGTGCGGCGCTCGGGCTTCGCGATCGGCTGGCCCGCGGCGACCTCGGCGCCGTCCTCGACGGCGAGCACGTAGCCGGCAGGCACGCTGATCGGGACGGTGTAGTCCTGTGAGTTCCGCACGAGGATCTTCCGCGAGCCATCCGGGTCGCGCACGATCTCGGCGACGCCATCGATCTCGCAGATGATCGCCATGCCCTTGGGCACGCGCGCCTCGAAGAGCTCCTCGACGCGCGGGAGGCCCATCGTGATGTCCTTGCCCACGGCCGCGACACCACCGGTGTGGAACGTGCGCATCGTGAGCTGCGTGCCCGGCTCGCCGATGGACTGGGCGGCGATGATGCCCACGGCCTCACCGGTGTCCACGAGCTTGCCGCTCGCGAGGTTGCGCCCGTAGCAGGCGCGGCAGATGCCGTGCTTCGCGTGGCAGCCGAGCGGCGAGCGCAGGCGGACCCGCTTCACGCCGGCCTCGGCGATGGTCTTGGCGAGGACGTGGTCGACGTCGTCGCCACGCTTCGCGATGATCGCGCCGGTCTTCGGATGGACGACCTCCTGCGCGAGCAGGCGTCCGAACATGCGGTCCTGGAACGGCTCGACGATGCCCGGCTCGTCGGCGCTCACGAAGATGCCGTCCTCGTCACCGCAGTCCTCGATACGGACGATGACGTCCTGCGCCACGTCCACGAGGCGGCGGGTGAGGTAGCCGGAGTCGGCGGTGCGGATGGCCGTGTCGGCCAGACCCTTGCGGCCACCATGCGTGGAGATGAAGTACTCGAGGACCGAGAGGCCCTCGCGGAAGTTCGAACGGATCGGAAGGTCGATGATGCGGCCCTGCGGGTCCGCGATGAGACCACGCATGCCGCCGATCTGACCCATCTGCTGGGTGTTACCGCGGGCGCCCGAGGTGGCCATCCTGTAGACCGCTCCGCGCCGATCGAGCGCGTTCATCATCGAGTGGATGACGTCGCTCGTCGCGTCGGTCCAGATCTTCACCGTGTGCTCGTAGCGCTCCTGCTCGCTGATGAGGCCGCGCTGGAACTGGCGATCGATCTCGACGACCTTGACCTCGGCGGCGTCCACCGTCGCCTTCTTGTCGCCGGGGATCGTCACGTCGTCGATGGAGATCGAGACGCCCGCATTCGTCGCGGCGGCGAAGCCGAGCGACTTGATGCGGTCCACGACCTCGGCGGTCATCTCGTTGCCGTGGCGCTCGAACACCGTCGTGACGATGTCGCGGATCGCGCCACGGTCGAGCGTGCGGTTCACGAAGCGCATGTCCTCGGGCAGTATCGCGTTGAACAGGACGCGGCCGACCGTCGTCTCGACGATCTTGCCGCCGAACGGGAAGCGGATCGGCGTCTGGTACTTCACGAGGCCGAGATCGAAGGCCGACTGCACCTCGTTGTAGTCGCCGAAGATCTGCTTGTCGCCGTCACTCTCGGTCGCCGGCTCGAGCGTGAGCCAGTAGGTGCCGAGGACCATGTCCTGGCGCGGGGTGACCACCGGCTGGCCGTCGGCGGGCTTCAGGATGTTGCGAGTCGAGAGCATGAGGTTCTTCGCCTCGGCCTGCGCCGCGGCGGAGAGGGGCACATGAACGGCCATCTGGTCGCCGTCGAAGTCGGCGCCGAAGGCCTCGCAGACGAGCGGGTGGATCTGGATCGCGTTGCCCTCGATGAGCTTCGGCATGAACGCCTGGATGCCCAGGCGGTGCAGCGTGGGCGCGCGGTTCAGGAGGACCGGGTGGTCCTTGATGACCTCTTCCAGCACGTCCCACACCTCGGGGGAGACGCGCTCGACGTAGCGCTTCGCGCTCTTGATGTTGTGCGCGAGGCCGCGCTCGACGAGCTGGCGCATGACGAAGGGCTTGAACAGCTCGAGCGCCATCTTCTTCGGCAGACCGCACTCGTGGAGCTTCAGGTCGTTACCGACGACGATGACCGAGCGGCCGGAGTAGTCGACGCGCTTGCCGAGCAGGTTCTGGCGGAACCGGCCCTGCTTGCCGCGGAGCATGTCGGACAGGCTCTTCAGCTTGTGGTTGCCGGTGCCGCTGATGGCTCGGCCGCGGCGGCCGTTGTCCATGAGGGCGTCGACCGCCTCCTGGAGCATGCGCTTCTCGTTCCGGATGATGATCTCCGGCGCACCGAGCTCGAGGAGCCGCTTCAGGCGGTTGTTGCGGTTGATCACGCGGCGGTAGAGGTCGTTGAGATCGCTCGTAGCGAACCGGCCACCGTCGAGCTGCACCATCGGCCGCAGGTCCGGCGGGATGACCGGCAGGATGCTGAGGATCATCCACTCCGGCGACGCCCCCGAGCGCAGCAGCGCCTTGATGAGGCGGAGCCGTTTGATGGACTTCTTCCGGCGCTGGCCGGTCGTCGTGCGCATGTCCTGTTGCAGCGAAAGCGCGAGCTTCTCGAGATCCATCTGACGCATGAGCTCGAGGATCGCCTCGGCGCCCATCTGCGCCCGGAAGAAGCGGAACTTGTCCGCGGCCTGACGGTAGTCGGCCTCGGTCATGATCTTCTGCAGCTCGATCGCCTTTGCCTCTTCGCGCTTGTCGCGCACTCCATCGCGCACCACCTGGACCTCGGGCGCGATCTCCTGTCGGATCACGCCGAGGTCCTGGTCGGCGCGCATGCGGATGTCCGCGATGCGCTTCTCGGACTCGCTGCGGACCTGCTCCTCTTCCTTGCGGCCGGCCTTCACCAGCGCGTCGAGCTGCTTCTGCAGCGAGCGCTGGAGCTGGGTGAGCATGGACTTCGTGACGTTGTCGCCCTTGCTCGCGATGACGAGGTCCGTCTGCTTGAAGACGATGTCCTTCGAGGCCGGCTTGCCGACGGCCTCCTCGAGCTGCTCCTTGACCTTCGACGCGGCGGTCGTGAGCGCGTCGCTGTCCTGCGCGAGCTGCTCCTCCATCTGACGCACCTTCTGCTCGGTCGTCGTCCGGATGCGCATGATCTCGGCGTTGGCGCGCGCCTCGATGGCGCCGGTGCGGTCGGAGATCCGCTGCTCGAGATGGCGGATCTGTCCCTCCGCCTCGTCGTCGAGCGTCTGCATGAACCGCTCGCGCTGGTGCTCGTCGATGTGCGTCACGACGTAGAGCGCGAAGTAGAGGATGCGCTCCAGGTTGCGCGGCGACATGTCGAGCAGGATGCCGAGACGGCTCGGCGTGCCCTTGAAGAACCAGATGTGCGACACCGGCGACGCGAGCTGGATGTGACCCATGCGCTCGCGGCGCACCTTGGCGCGCGTCACCTCGACGCCGCACTTGTCGCAGATGATCCCCTTGTAGCGGATCCGCTTGTACTTGCCGCAGTAGCACTCCCAGTCACGGGTCGGGCCGAAGATGCGCTCGTCGAAGAGCCCGTCTTTCTCCGGCCGCAGCGTGCGGTAGTTGATCGTCTCGGGCTTCGTGACCTCGCCGCTCGACCACGAGCGGATCTGGTCCGGTGACGCGAGCGAGATGCGGATGGCGTTGAACTCGTTGACTTCAAGCATCAGTTAGTTCCCACTCTCCAGACCGCTGATGTTGATGCCGAGGTCCGGCGACGAGTACGCGGCCGCGTCCTCGATGAACCGGATCTCCTCTTCGTTGTCGTTGAGCACCTCGACCGACAGGCCGAGCGACTGCAGCTCCTTGATGAGCACCTTGAAGCTCTCCGGCACTCCCGGCGGCTGGATGTCCTCGCCCTTCACGATGGCCTCGTAGGTCTGGACGCGTCCCATGACGTCGTCGGACTTCACCGTGAGCAGCTCCTGGAGGATGTAGGCCGCGCCGTATGCCTCGAGCGCCCACACCTCCATCTCGCCGAACCGCTGGCCGCCGAACTGCGCCTTGCCGCCGAGCGGCTGCTGCGTGATGAGCGAGTACGGGCCGGTCGAGCGCGCGTGGATCTTGTCCTCGACGAGGTGGTGCAGCTTCATCATGTAGATGTAGCCGACGGTGATGTTCTGCTCGAACGCGCGGCCGGTGCGGCCGTCGCGCAGCTCCACCTTGCCGTCCTCGGGCAGCCCCGCCTCCTTGAGCGCCTTCTTGATCGCGGGCTCGCGCGCGCCGTCGAAGACGGGTGTCTCCACGTGGAGACCGAGCGCCTGCGCGGCCCACCCCAGATGCGTCTCGAGGATCTGACCGATGTTCATACGGGACGGGACACCGAGCGGGTTGAGCACGATGTCGACCGGCTTGCCGTCCGGGAGGAACGGCATGTCCTCGACCGGGAGGATCTTGGCGATGACGCCCTTGTTCCCGTGGCGCCCGGCCATCTTGTCGCCGACGCTGATCTTGCGCTTCTGCGCGACCGCGACGCGGATCATTTTGTTCACGCCGGGCAGGAGCTCGTCGTTGTTCTCGCGGCTGAACACCGCGACGTCGACGACCTTGCCGTGCTCGCCCGAGGGCAGGCGCAGCGAGGAGTCCTTCACCTCACGCGCCTTCTCGCCGAAGATCGCGCGCAGGAGGCGCTCCTCCGCCGTCAGCTCGGTCTCGCCCTTCGGCGTGATCTTGCCCACGAGGATGTCCTGCGGGCCGACCTCCGCACCGATGTAGACGATGCCGTTCTCGTCGAGATCGGCGAGCGCCTCCTCACCGACGTTCGGGATGTCGCGCGTGATCTCCTCGGGACCGAGCTTGGTGTCGCGCGCCTCGCATTCGTACTTCTCGATGTGGATCGAGGTGAAGCGGTCGTCCTGCACCAGACGCTCGGACAGGATGATGGCGTCCTCGTAGTTGCCGCCCTCCCAGGGCATGAACGCGACGAGGATGTTCTGCCCCAGCGCGAGCTCGCCGTTGTCTGTGGAGTACGAGTCGGCGAGGACCTGACCCTCCTCGACCTTGTCCCCCACCTTCACCAGCGGACGCTGGTTGAAGCAGGTGCCCTGGTTGGTGCGGATGAACTTCTGCAGCTTGTAGCGGAACGCGTCGCCCGAGTCCTCCTCGACCCAGATCTCGGCGGCCGAGACGGAGCGGACGGTGCCCGACGCGCGCGCGAGGACGACCTGGCCGGAGTCCTTCGCGGCGCGGTATTCGATACCCGTCCCGATGATCGGCGCCTCCGGACGAACCACGGGCACGGCCTGCCGCTGCATGTTCGAGCCCATGAGCGCGCGGTTCGCGTCGTCGTGCTCGAGGAACGGGATGAGCGCGGCGGAGACCGAGACGATCTGCTTCGGCGACACGTCCATGTAGTCCGCGTTGGACGGCGGCGCCTCGTGGTACTCGTCGCCGCGGTGGACCTGGACGCGCTCGTCGAGGAAGAAGCCGCCTTGGTCGAGGCGCGCGTTCGCCTGCACGACCGTCGCGAGCTCCTGCTCGTCGGCGGTGAGGAACACGATCTCGTCGGAGACGTGCGGCCGGCCCTGGCCGTCCTTCTCGATGCGGCGGAACGGCGACTCGATGAACCCGTACGGATTCACGCGCGCGTACGTCGCGAGCGAGCCGATGAGGCCGATGTTCGGGCCCTCCGGCGTCTCGATCGGGCAGATGCGGCCGTAGTGGCTGTAGTGCACGTCGCGGACGTCGAAACCGGCGCGCTCGCGCGAGAGACCGCCCGGCCCGAGGGCCGAGAGACGGCGCTTGTGGGTGAGCTCGTCGAGCGGGTTCGTCTGCTGCATGAACTGCGAGAGCTGGCTGCCACCGAAGAACTCCTTGATGGCGGCCACGACCGGCCGGATATTGATGAGCTCCTTCGGCGTCGCCTTCTCCGGCTCGACGATGGACATGCGCTCGCGGACGACGCGCTCCATCCGCAGGAGCCCCACGCGGAACTGCTGCTGGATGAGCTCGCCGACGGCGCGAACGCGGCGGTTGCCGAGATGGTCGATATCGTCCGGGTTGCCTTTGCCGTTGTTCAGCTCGACGATCCGGCCGACGATGCGGACGAGGTCGTCGTTGGTCAGCGTGCGCTGCGACATCTCGAGGTCGAGGCCGAGCTTGCGGTTCAGCTTGTAGCGTCCGACCTTCGCGAGGTCGTAGCGGCGGAAGTTGAAGAACAGCGACTGCACGAGGTTTCGCGCGTTGTCGATCGTGGGCGGGTCACCCGGTCGCAGGCGCTTGTAGACCTCGACCAGACCCTCGTTCGTGTTCGTGGTCGGGTCGCGGTCCAGCGTCGACTGGATGTACTGGTGCTCGGGGTCGGTGTCGAGCGCGGTGAAGAGCGCCTTGATCTCCTCGTTCGACGAATACCCGACCGCGCGCAGCAGCGTGGTGACCGGCAGCTTGCGCTTGCGGTCGACCTTCACCGAGATGACGTCCTTGTTCGACGTCTCGAACTCGAGCCACGCGCCGCGGTTCGGGATGAGCTTCGCGTAGAAGAGCCGGCGGCCGGTCGTCGGGTCGTCGACGGCGGTGAAGTACACGCCGGGCGAACGCACGAGCTGCGACACGACGACGCGCTCGGCGCCGTTGATGACGAAGGTGCCCTTGTCGGTCATCCACGGGAAGTCCCCGAGGAAGACGTCCTGCTCGGAGACCTCACCGGTCTCCTTGTTCACGAGCTCGACGCGCGCCCACAGCGGCTTGCTGAACGTCAGGTCCTTGGTGCGGCACTCCTCTTCGGAGTACTTCGGCTCACGGAACTCGCTCGAGATGAAACGCAGATCGAGGTTCTTCCCGGTGAAGTCCTGGATCGGCGAGATCTCCGTGAACAGCTCGCCCAGACCTTCGTCGCAGAACCACTTGAAGCTGTCGAGCTGGGTCTGGATCAGGTTCGGGAGCGGCAGGACCTCGGGCAGCGACGCGAAGTTGCGGCGGTCACGCGCAGGCGAAAGGACCCGGTCGAGGGCAACGGACATGGGCGGACCCTCCTCAGGCGATCGGTTGGGGCAGACGGATAGAGAGACGGGGACAGACCTGTGGCAAGGCCCATATCGTAGGCCGTAACCTACCGGCCGGTCAAGCGGCGGGAACCGCTAAATCTCTACGCGCGCCCAGGGCTTGTCAAGACCCTTTCTGCCGCTCCAGTGAGGCTGTCGACCGACCTCCCGCTGCCCGCCACCTGTCGGCGGACCCGGCACGTCAGAAGTCGGTAAAACCGGCGGTTTCTCGCCCTTCCGGGCGGCACATCGGCGCCCGGGCTGCGTATTGTCGGCAGGCAGATGGATCAGAGCATGAGCGACGCGGCGTCGAAAACGCACAAGCAGCCGGTCCTGACCCGGCGCACGGTGCTCGCCGCCGCCGCGACGGCCGGCGCAGGGGTGGCGGCCGCGCGGCTCCTCGCGCTCGCGAACGAGCCCACCTTCGAGCGCGTCCCGGTGACGGGCACGCAGGGCAACAAGACCGGCCTCGACTGGGTCGCACCTCTCGGCAACGAGGCCGCGCGCGTGTCGCACCTGCTCCGCCGCTTCACCTTCGGCGCCGGCGCCGAGGAGCTCGAGAAGGCGCAGTCCGATGGATACGCGAGGACGGTGGACCGTCTCCTCGAGACGAAGACCACCGAGCCGCCGGTGCTCGCGGGAGCGGAAGAGGCGAGCCAGGAGAAACCGCTGAATCCCGGCGCGCTGCAACAGTGGTGGATCGACTGGATGCTCGCGAGCCCGACGCCATTCGGCGAGCGCATGACGCTGTTCTGGCACGGCCACTTCACGTCCGACTTCCGCAAGGTCGGCAATCAGTTCCCGTATCTCTACTGGCAGAACCTCACCTGGCGCAGGAACGCGCTCGCCGATCTCAAGACGATGCTCTACCAGGTCACCATCGACCCCGCGATGCTGCGCTACCTCGACCTCGGGAACTCCACCGCGCAGAACCCCAACGAGAACTACTCGCGCGAGCTGATGGAGCTGTTCACGATGGGCCCCGACGCGTTCACCGAGGACGACGTGCGCGCCGGCGCCAAGGCGCTCTCTGGCTGGCGCGAGCCGCGGACGCAGGCGATGATCGACGCGGACCTCAAGCGTCAGCAGATGCGGACCGGGCAGGCGCCGAAGCAGACGCCCACGGCGGACACGGTGAAGACCGGCATCTACATGCCGCAGCGCGGCTACCGCGGTCCGGCCTTCGCGTACCTCGGCGAGACCAAGGTGTGGAGCACCGACGCAGTCCTCGACAAGATCCTCCAGCAGGACGCGACCGCGCCGTTCATCGTGCGGAAGCTCCTCACCGCGTTCGCGACGCCGACGCCGTCCGACGCATACGTCGCGCGGCTCGCCGACGGTTACCGACGGACCCGCTACGACACGAAGGCGCTGCTGCGCGACATCATGCTCAGCCCCGAGTTCACCGCGGCGGACACCTATCGCGCGCTCATCAAGTCGCCGACGGAGCTGATGGTCCACACCGCCAAGGTCCTGGGAGACAAGGCCCTGGTGCGCCTCATCGCCGGGCAGGGACAGGGTATGGGTCAGATGCTGTTCGACCCTCCGAGCGTCGGCGGGTGGCCCGAGAACGAATCGTGGGTGTCGTCGAACACGATGCTCGCGCGCGCCAACTTCGTCACGTCGGCGGTGCAGGCGGTGCGGAAGCTTCCGTCCGCGGGGAACGCGCACAACACCCAGATCGATGGCGTGATGTCAGCACAGACCCTGAAGCTGCTCAACGAGGCGGCCGACGACCGGCGTCGCTGGTCGATCCTGCTCGCCTCGCCTGAGTTCCAGCTCAAGTAAAAGTGACGACTCGTTTCACTCGTCATCACTTGTACGTGCAGTCCCTGCCGGGACTGCTGTAAAGGAGCACCGAGATGGTCGCCAGCGTCGACAAGATCGGCCGCCGTGAGTTCCTCCGTGCCGGACTCGTGTTCGGGGCGGGGGCAGCGGGTCTCGCGGCCGGCTACGCCGCGGTCCCCGACGTGTTCGCGCGCGCGATGTACGCCGCGAAGCAGGAGAAGGTCACCAACGACAAGGTCCTGGTGATGATCCAGCTCGCGGGTGGCAATGACGGACTGCAGACCGTGATCCCGCTCGGGGACCAGACCTATCGCGACATGCGGCCGCAGCTCGGCAAGTCGGCGGATGACGCGCTCCCGATCTCGAAGGAGTTCGGGCTGAACAAGAATCTCGCGGGCACGAAGAAGCTTTGGGATGACGGCAAGCTGGCGATCGTGCAGGGCGTCGGCTACCCGAAGCCGTCGTTCTCACACTTCGATTCGATCCGCGTGTGGGAGACCGCCGATCCCGACCGCCGCCAGCAGGACGGCTGGCTGGGCAAGACGATCGCCGAGAACTACGACTCCGCGGGACACCCGCTCGTGGGCTGCGCGTGCGGAACGACCGGCATCCCCGGAGCGCTGCGCGACCTCGAGGCGACGCTGACGGTCGTGAACAGCCAGCAGAGCTTCAAGTTCAACGGCGGCGACGAGATGGAGAAGGCCATGGGCGCGCTGTACACCAGCACGCCCGGCATCTACGGCGCGCTCTTCGACACGGCGGTGACGACCGCGCGCGACACCGTCGCGCAGCTGAAGACCTCCGCAGCGTCGTACACGCCGCAGGCGCAGTACTCGGACAACGCCAAGCTCGTGTTCTCGTCGAAGAACCAGCTCGCCGCCGCGCTCCAGCTCGCGGCGCAGCTCATCGTCACCGGGACCGGCGTGAAGATCCTGCACGTCACGCTCGGTGGCTTCGACACGCACTACACGCAGCAGCAGCGCCACGATGACCTCATGGGCTACTTCGACCAGGCCGTCTCGGCCTTCTACACCGACCTGGCGGCGCACGGCATGTCCGACCGCGTGCTCATCGCGACGTGGTCCGAGTTCGGTCGCCGACCGAAGGAGAACGCGAGCGCGGGCACCGACCACGGCACCTCCGCGCCGGTGTTCCTCATGGGGGACGCGGTGAAGGGCGGACTCTACGGCGCGGCGCCAAGCCTCACCAAGCTCGACACCGGCGGCAACCTCTCCTTCAACGTGGACTTCCGCTCCGTCTATCAGGAGATCCTCGAGGGGCACCTCGAAGTCGACGCGAAGGAAGTCTTCACCCAGAGCTTCGACAAGCTCGCGATCCTGAGGGCCTAGATGGACCGCGCGACGATCCTCCGCGCGGGCGCGGCGCTCTTCGCGACCGCGGCGTTCGTCGGCTCGGGCGGCTACGTGCTCGCGCATCCGAAGAACGACGCGGCGCCGCTGCAGCCGCCAGCCGAAACGGAGCTCGCGCTTCGGACGCCTGTGCCGAGCGCGACGCCATCGCCCACCGGTGTGCGGCGGACGACGCCACCGCCGCGCATCACGGCCGCGCCCGGCGTGCAGGCGACCCAGCTTCCGGGCATCACGTACACGCACGTCTCCTGACCCGGCGTCACCTGCAGGCACGTCTCCTGAGTACGCTCCCACGGTGGAGCGACGCGTTTTCGGATCGCTCGGCGGCGAGTGCGAGCTTTTCGCGATCGGCGTCGATCCCGCGGACCTCGAGGCCGCGGAGTCCTGGATCCGTCGGATGCACGACCGGTTGACGCGCTTCGATCCAAGCAGCGAGGTGTCGCGCCTCAACGCCTCGCGGGGCCGCTGGTTCGCCGTCAGTCCCGAGCTGCATGCGCTGCTACGTGAGTCACTCCGCGCGTTCGAGGTCAGCGATGGTCTGGTGAACGTCGCAGTGTTGCCAGCGCTCCTCGCCGCCGGCTACACCCGCGACTTCGCGGCCGGGCCGACCGCGCCGAGCGACCCGCCGCGCATCCCGCCGCTCCCAGAGGTCCTTCACCTGCGAGCGGGCGAGGCCCGCCTGGTGCGCGACGGCGCCGTCGACCTCGGCGGCATCGCGAAGGGCTGGTTGGCCGACCGTGCCGCCGCCCAGCTCGGCGAGAACGTCCTGGTGAATCTCTGCGGCGACCTCTTCGCCCGCGGGGGCGGCGAGAC